>JAAYAX010000008.1 GCA_012719175.1 Methanomassiliicoccus sp. | reverse complement strand
TCCGCTCTGGTGATCTACCTGACCGGATTCCACCCCCTCTCCGTACTGGTCTTGTTGTTCCCGGCCTTCCCCCTGATGCTCCTGTTCGATCACCGGAAGGACATCAACAAGCTGTACTGGCGATTGCCCTACGTCAACAACTTGCTAGGCGGACTGCTGTTCTCTATAGTCGTCCTTGGTCTCGCCCTCCAAGGATGAACGGCCGGTCGACGGCCCAAGGGCGACCTCAGACCGAGCCGAGGGGAACGGTCCTGACCTCACTGTCCCTCGGTCCCCTGGACCGCCGCCATGCCCGTCGGCGGGGCTGCGGCCACCGCCTCCCTGACCAGCTCGAAGGCGTAGGAGAGCATCTGCTCCCGGACCTCCTCACCGGCCTGCCGCTTCTCCATGCGCTGGAGCATGCCGTCGACCATGGATGAGGCGACGAAGGCCAGCCTCACAGGGTCGACGTCCCGCCGTATGGAACCGTCATGGACGCCCTGCCTGATCACCGCCACCATAAGCTCGTTAACGGCCTCACCTGTGGCGGCCATCTCCTTCCCCCGCGGGCCGGAGGATCCCAGAGGGCTCTTGAACACGCTTTCGTGCAGCAGCCTCCGGTAGTCCGTGTGAGAGGACCAGAAGCGGATGTACGCGCGCCCTATGGCCATGAGCTTGTCCAGGCCCGTCCTCGCCTCCTTCACCGCCTCCTCGTACATCTCCAACGCTATGCGCATGCCGTCGTTGGCCACCGCGTAGAAGAGCTCCTCCTTGTTGGAGAAGTACATGTACACGCTGCCCTTGGCGATCTCCAGCCTGGCCGCGATCTCGTCCACGCTGGTGGAGTCGTACCCCTTCTGGAAGAATAGCTCGCGTGCGGCATCGATGATCTCCCTCTCCTTCCTCTCCCGCTCCCTCTGCCTGCGCTCCGCCGTTCCCATGTTATCGCCGGTCCCATGACATCATCGGTCTTACATCCTCACGGTACTGTTAGTCTTCCGCGCACCTCGGCGGCGAACGCGCGGGCACGCTCCAGGTCCCCCTCGCTGGGATGCCCGGCCCCGTGGGCCTCCCCGGTCATCCGGGCCCAGCGGCGCACACGGCCACGGGGGTACAGGCGAAGGAGCCTGGGCATCCACGGGACCATGCTACCCTGGCACTCGAACTCTCCCAGAAGCTCGCAGCCTGCGGCCGCCCGGCGGCAGTTCGGCACCACGGCGTCGAACTCGTCCATGCCGGCCGGCATTCCATGGGTCAGGAACAGGGCCACCTTCCTCCCCCGCGCCCTCCCCAGGAACCTCCTGGCCTTGCGGGGGGCTCCCTCCGCTATCACCGGGAACCCAGCGAATATGAGGTCATATGCGTCCAACGGGCCCACGTCGGTCATGGCCATGAGGCTGCTGTCCGGGAGCGCGGCGTGGATGGCCTCGGCCACTTTGCGCGTATTGCCCGAACTGGACAAGTACGCCACCAGGGTCCTCATGGTCTCACTCCGTGGAGGCCATGGCCACTATGCTGCGCGCGAACTCCCCTGCTCTGGTGACCTCAGCGGCATCAGGGTGGCCTAGGGTCATAGCCCGCATCCTCCCGAACTCCTGAAGCTGGGGGTTGGGGCTGCTCATGAGCGACAGGGCCACTTTCTCGGCGAGCTCTCCCTGGCAGTCGTAGACCCCCAGGACGCGGGCTGCGGCGAAGGGGGCCTGGCACTTCATCATTATCCCCTTGAGCATGTCCATCCCCGGGGGCATGGCATGGGTCACGAACAGCGCGATGTTCCTTCCCTTGGCGTTCTTCTCCACGAACTCCTTCACCGCCTCCGGCGCGCCGAACTGGTGAACCGGGAACCCGACGAACACCAGGTCGTAGTCCTCCAGGTTCTGGACCTCGCTCAGCTCCTGGAGGTCCTTGGGTCCGTCGATGTTCGCGTAGATCGTGTCCGCGAGCTTCCTGGTGTTGCCGCTCAGCGACATGTAGGTTACCAATGTCCTCATATCATCACCCTAGTGTTATGACTCTAAGTCATAATATGACTAATAATCATATAACACTATCGCTCATTGAGGCATCGATCATCATGACCTATGCTTATCCTGCGCTCGGTGTCAGGAAGCGGATCGGCGGTTCCAGGGTTATCGATCCTTAGCATCCTCTCCCACCTGGTGATGGCGCTCCCGCCGAACAGCACCCTGCGCCCCCCTTCGGGACCGGACGTCCTGAGCCTGACGATGTTGGGGGCGTCGAGGCTTGGCCCCTGCTCGATCTGCAGCAGACCTCCGTCCCACATCCCATGGTCCAGGAGGCAGTGGCCGAGGGCCGAGTTGCCAGAGCCGGTGGCGGGGTCCTCCAGGTACCCATACTTGGGGGCGAAGACCCTGGTGCGGTACCCGGACGAAGGGAGCGACGTCTCCTTGGAGAAGATGAGCACAATGTCCACCTCACGGTCCCGGCAGAAAGCTCCCAGCACTCCCAAGTCCGGCAGGGTCCGGAGCACCTCGTCGAGTCCCCTCAGAGGCACCAACAGCGTGCGGAGGCCTGCATTTATCAGCTCCATCCCTCCCTCCAAGTGGGCCTCTGGGATCCCGAGGGCGGAAGAGACCTCTCTTGAGGTCACGGTGCAGGGCAGGCGCTGCGGTTCCGGGGAGGATATGTACACCGCGTCCGATGCGTCGATATCGTCGAACACCGGCAGCTTCCCACGTCTGGTCTCGATCGTGACCACTTCCAAGGGAGGCGGTCGCGGCCCGGCATGGAGCAGGGAGTACATGCAGGCGATGGAACCGTGGCCGCAGAAATCCACCTCGCACTCCGAGGAGTAGTAGCGCAGCGTGTATGTCCCTGGCCCTCTGGGGGTGCAGAACACCACCTCGCTGACAGTCCCCTTCTGCTCTCTGGCTATCGCCTGCATCTCCTCTGGTGTCAGCTCCTGGTCCTTCTCCAGCATGACTACCCCCGCGGGGTTGCCCTCCGCGATCCCCTCAGAAAAAGCATCTATCTTCTGGTAGCGTACCTCCCTCATGCTCTCCGTCCGATGTTATCATAGGGGGCTGCCGATTTTTAATCCTTGACCCGGCGATCATCCTGCGGTCCGCGGGCAGCGTTGCCCTACATCTGCGCACTGGCGCGGCCATCGCGAGCTCTGACGGACCCATCCTTCGGCCAAGATGGGAGGGCCCAGCTAGATGACGCGTGACCTGACATCTTGGAGCCCTCATCTCGATGATCTCCGGTGAGGCTCAGGACCACGATCGTTGAAAGCATTCCTCGCTTCTCCCTCTTTGAACGTAGATACCTTTGTTCATTCGACGGGCATTTCAGTAAGGGGTCCTTCCGTCTCGCCTTATAGAAGTTATTAACATGATTTTTTTCGTTTTTTACTGGCTGTTTTTCTGAGGTCATCCAGCATATCTGAGGACACTATCCAGATGATTTTTTTATTGCACGCAGAACATGCTTCTCTTTGTTTTTTGCACCTAGGTTTTATTAAATATGAGCCTATTCTCCTTTCTGCAAGGGACAAAGCGTCCCCTATCCTATCCCCGGCCCCCCTAAAGGAGGGCTGAGCAAAATGGATAGGTCCGGCGACCGAAGGGGGTCTATTTTTGGGCTCCTCACCGAGCGCCGATCCGCGTTTAAGCGAGAACCCCCCGAAAGGAGCGTGGAACGCTTGAAAGACTACGAGACTAGCAACGCAGCCGACTATGGAGCGACCCCCCGCGGGCGTTCCTTCGGAGCCTGGTGCCCTAGGCCCTAGGCATATGGAAGTGAGCTATGAGCACGGTTAACGAGCCTGAATTGGGCGATAGGCCGCGCCGCCAGGGGTTGGCACGGCGGATCGCCGGGAGAAAGTTGAAGATTTTTATTTCGGTCCTTGTGATCGTGGGAATGGTCTTCGCACCCATCGTTTCCATTGTTTTGAACCAGAACTCCGCCCTTTCCGGATCGGAGGGGAATGACGGCACCGCCATTGAGGTGACCGAGACCGCGGCCACGGCCACGACCTCGAACGGCCCCTTCTCCCTTAACACGGCCTCATCGAACCTGACAGTTGTCCAGAAGACCGGGCTCATAACCGTGTACGCGCAGACGTACTCGCTCACTGTCGACTACCGGACGGGCGGCTATGTCACCTACAAGATCCAGCCCTACTTCACGTCCGACTACATCGTCTACCGCCGCGTGAACCCCGCCGGCCCAGGGGACGGGACGGTGGACCAGTACAACAAGGCCATGGACTATGTGAGCATGACCATATCCAAGTGGGGCCGCTCCGGCAGCACCGTGTGGTTCCTGGAGTCATGCAGCCAGTTCAGCCTGACCCAGAGCTTCACGTTCTACAAGGACTACATGGAGCTGGACACCACCTATGCTCCCGGTACGTCCAAGGTCATGACCACGTACTTCGTGGGGGAGTACTCGGCCAAAGGATCTATGTACAACCTGTACTCCGATGGCAAGAACCACCGCTACGTTCCCGGGTACCCTGAGAACTGGCCCAAGGCCAACGGTCTGGGCGGATGGTATCCGTCCTACCTGATGTACGCTCCTGCCATGGACGTCCGGGTCCCCGGACGGCAGCTGGGCGTGGAGTGGGGTTTCTCCGATACCGAGGCCTACATATCCTCACCGGTGTGGACGAAGGACATGGGCGGGGGCGGGGAATCGTTCATCGCCCTGAAGTACACCTCCCTGGACTGCAAGGTCCCGAGCATCGCTTCCGGCGTCAAGGAAACGTTCCACCAGTTCATCCGGCCGTACAAGTACACCGACGGGCTGGCGCAGGGTCACGACGAGGGCTATGCGCAGTGGGTATCGTCCAAGATCGTCAAGACCTGGGGCAGCCACAGCACCGACATATTCCCCCTGACCTTCGGGAACATGAACAACTGGGATAGCACCATCCGCAGCTACGTGGAGGGTTCCCAGATCACGGTGGCGATGCAGAGCAAGAACACCGACCAGATCAACTGGAACTACAAGTCGGCGCAGCAAATGACGCCCACGTCCAAAGCCGTTCCCAGCGCCTGGGCGCTGTACGACTCGGCGGGTCACCCGTACAAGAACACCAACGGTTACTACGTGGCCAGCGCGGCCTCGTCGGCATACCGGAACTACCTCATCAACCAGGACCAGTATAATAGTTGGTGGTGGGGTTCGACCGGAGTGTTCTTCGATCAGTGCGACTCCATCAACGGATACAATCAGCTGCTGAGCGACTACAACACCAAGCCCATGTTCGTGTACGATGGCTTCCTGAACCTGGCCAAGGAGGCCCGGGCCTCCGGGTACTGGAACTACATAATCATGAACTCGTACACCGCCCAGCTGCACCTGTCCATGGTGTGCGACCTGACGCTGGTGGAGGGCTGGAAGGCCGTGCCTTCGTACAACACTGACTTCCGGTCCCACGTGATCAGCACCATGCTGTTCGTGAACAACATCCCCGACCAGTACCGCCCGCACATCGCGGTCTACCAGAACTATGTCGCCGGCTCTGATCAGGCGGCGGTGTACTCTGCGGTCTTCGGAGCTGCCCGGTACGGGTTCTGCGTGGAGCTGCTGTCCTACTCCAGCTTCTCCAGCCAGATCCATAATCTGCAGATGGCCGAGAACATGTTCAAGGCCATGGGGGCGTCCCGTCACAAGGACCCCACCATCACCCCGGCCACGCTGGACACCGCCTCCGAGGGGACGTCGCTCACCACCAACAAGCAGGTCATCGTCGTTACCGGTTCGGGGTCCCCCGTGATCAAGGAGACGGGCGTGTACAGCAAGTACATGCTGACGAACCTGTGGAGCGCCACCAAGTCCTTCACCCTGACCCTGCCCGCCGGCACGTACGTGGCCTCGGGAGGGATGACCATATCGAGCACGGTGAAGAACTCCGATGGGACGGTGAAGCTCACCGGGACCATCTTAAAGGAGGCCACGGGGACCATAACCAAGAAATGATGAGGAGGTCCAAACCCTTTACCCATCCCCTTTCTTTTTGCATATGAGGGGATACATATTTTTACGCTGATCCCGTTGGCAGAAAGTCCAGCCCTGGCATGTCGTGCCGTGCTCGACGCCGAGAGCGGGACGGTAGAGGTGTGGCATGAAGATCGAGGTGCTGGTCATCGGGTGCGCAAAGTGCAAACGGTTGGAGAGGAACGTCCAGCAGGCTTTGGATGAGCTGGGCATGGTAGAGGAGATAGAGCGGATCGAGGACATCGAGGAGATAAAGAGGCGCGGGACCATGCGCGTGCCGATACTCTACATCAACGGAGAGATGAAGGCCGTGGGCATGGTGCCCAGCGTGGAGGACATCAAGTCCATGCTCACCTCCACCTCCGGATGACGGCATTCCTTTCTACGAGCTCAGATTATCTGGGTCAGGCCCACCTCGAGCCTCAGCTGGTTCACATCGATGATCTCGTCCCTTTCCAGGAGCGATACCCCTGCCATTGGCCCCAGCACCTCCACGGCAATTATCTTCTGAGGGTGCCGAAGGTCCACCTTCCCCTTGAGAATGGGCTCCGTTAAAAGGAGCATCAGCTCCTCGGAGTGTTTGGGGTGATGACGCTTGTGCACGTGCATCTTCCAGCTCTCATGTTCGCCGATGCCTTCAGCGGCCTCCTTCACCGCTTCGATCAGGGCCTCATCGGTCGCCTCCACCCAAGTGTCCACGGGCACCCAGTGGAAGGTGTGGTAGAGCATCTCGGGAGCGTCCATGAACTCCCTCCTGATGCCTCTTATCAGCTCCTTGACGTCTCCGTCCACCTGCACACAGAACACCCCGTTCACGCACGAATGCTCCATGTCCTCGATGGCATACCCGGCCCTCTCTATCCTGTTCCTTACCTCCCTCTCCGCCGTTCCTGCCTGGTTGGGATGGAAGGTAACCAGTAGGTTGTATCTTTCCATCTGGACCACCGAATTTAACTTCGGCTGGCGGTTATTGATGCTTTTGATGATGCTCCCGTCTTCTTACGAAGGAAAAAAGTGATGGCACATGCACGATCACCCTCATGGCGTTCGTGACCGCTTGGGTTTTGAGGGTCGTCGCGGCGTCAGGGGCAGAGATTATCTCTTGGAAGGCGATTATCTTACTCTGCCGTCAGGGACCGGTAGAGAGCGGGGTCACACGAATGGACGAGATCAGGGCGGGACCAAAGAACGACAATCTGGGCTGCTTCTTGAGGATGGTATCCATCGAGCACCTCCAAGAGCTTAGGGCAGAGGTCGAGGAGCAGCATCGGCAGGGGCGGTTCGAGGAGGCCTTCTATCAGGAGCTGATGACCAAGATCAGCTTCGACGTTCCCCCGGAACTGCCGGATGCCCAGACCATACTGGTGGTCTCCCGGCCGCAGCCCTCCCTGTCCGTGAGCGTGCGATGGAAAGGAGAGGACATACCTCTGACCGTCCCCCCTGGCTACGCCGATGCCGAGGATACGGACGATCTGGCCTTGGCGGCTTTGAACAACCTGCTTAAACCGGGGCCGTACCGGTATGTGAAGGCCCGCCTTCCGCTGAGGCTGCTGGCGGCCCGCAGCGGGCTTGTCAAGTACGGCAGGAACAACATCACCTACCTGCCGAGGTTCGGGAGCTTCCACCGCCTCACCGCCTTCTACAGCGACGCCCCCTGCCACGAGGACCAGTGGCAGGAGTTGGAGCAGCTCTCTGGATGCGACGGGTGCGATGCCTGCCTGAGGGCATGCCCCACCGGCGCCATCGCGGAGGGGCAGTTCATGATGCGGGCCGAGAGGTGCCTGACCCAGCTCAATGAGAAAGACACATCCGAGCCGTTTCCTGATTGGGTCGATCCCATGGCGCACAACTCCCTGGTGGGATGCCTGCGCTGCCAGCGGGTGTGCCCCTACAACAAGAACGTGGTGTACTGGTCCTCGGACCGGGGTTCGCTCTCAGAGGAGGAGACCGCTCTATTGCTGAGCGGAAGGCGCACAGGGGATGACGTGCGCGCCTTGGAGGTCAAGCTAAAGGGGATGGGACTGAGCCTCTCGTACTTCCCCCGGAACCTCGCCGCCCTACTGGACAACAGGGATGAGGTCTGAGGCCTGCCCCGTCCGTTCGTGCGTTCATCGCTCTCCCGCGAGGTACGTGACCGTTAAGGATAGGGTTCGACCAAGTGAGGTCGGTCAGAGACCCGCCGGTCCTGGAAGCCCTAGTAAAATGATATAAATAATATACATTCAAATGGGGGCTCCGAGGCCGTTACGCGGGCGGGCGAATACGTTGCGATATTTGAGATAAAAATCAAATGCCGTCTAGATATTTGACGAATTGACTTATTGTTGAAATCTATAAAAAAGATTTTTAATGAAGATTGTCTAGGTGTATCGATGGGTTCCACGGAGAACAGGGGACTGAGAGGGGTCAAGGCCGCCACCTCCCACATCAGCATGGTGGATGGTGAGGCAGGCAGGTTGTTATACCGAGGGTACACCATCGAGGACCTTGCGAGATACTCATCCTTCGAGGAGGTCGCCTACCTCCTGATACACGGCCGCCTTCCCAGGAGGGAGGAGCTGGAGGATTTCTCTCAGGACCTGATCTCCCATCGCAGGGTCCCCAGTGCCCTCGTCGCCTCGCTGGACATGCTGCCGTTGGACACTCCGCCCATGGCCATATTGCAGGCGGGGGTAGCCCTCATATCGGGCTACGACCCCGAACGCTTCGACGAGTCCCGAGAGGCCAACCAGCGCAAGGCCATGAGGACCATCGCGGTGATGCCTACGATCATCGCGGCGTGGAAGCGGCTGGTCAACAACCAGGGTTCTGTGGAGCCAAGGGACGACCTGTCGCACGCTGCCAACTTTCTGTACATGACCCGGGGGAGGGAGTTCCGTGACGAGGCGGTGAGGTTCATGGATGTGGCCATGATACTTCACGCGGACCACACCTTCAACGCCTCCACCTTCGCCACCAGGGTCGTCGCTTCCACCGGTGCGGACCTATACTCATCGATCGCGGCCGGGATCGGGGCATTGTCCGGGCCGCTGCACGGAGGCGCCAACGCCCAGGTCATGAGAAACCTCCTGGACACCAAGGACCCGGATAGCGTGGAGGCCTGGGTGGAGGACCAGTTCAAGCGCGGGAAGAGGGTCTCGGGGATGGGCCACGCGGTCTACAAGACCATCGATCCCCGGGCACGCATACTGCAGTACATGGCCAGGCAGATCACCACCGACTATCCCGAGTACCGGTGGTACGAGATGACCGAGCGCATGGCCATGGCCACGCAGAAGGAGTTCCTGAAGAAGAAGGGGAAGGAGATCTACCCCAATGTCGATCTCTACAGCGCTTCCATGTACCACGCCATGGGAATACACCACGACTTCTTCCCCGCGGTGTTCGCCATGTCCCGCTCCGCGGGATGGTGCGCACACATCCTGGAGGAAAAGTTTCCCGAGCCCCCGGTGAGGCCCGCTCTCTACCGGCCAACGAGCGTCTACGTGGGCAAGGTCGATCAGGAGTACATACCCATAGACGAGAGATGATCTCCAGGGACCGCTCCGGCAATGAAGAACGGTCAGGCAGGTTCTATCGCTCATCAATGGCTAAACATGAGGGAACGGAAATGACGGAGATGCAATGGGACCTGTCGGTTCTGGTGGACAGCACCGACCCTGAAGGTATAAAGTCACAGCTGGAGGAGTTCGTGGAAGAATCCTCAAGGTTCGCGGAGCTCTACCGCGGCCGCATCCAAGGCCTCTCGGCCGGAGAACTGAAGGGCTTGCTTGATGCCAAGGACTCCCTCTCGCTGAAGTACGAGGGAGTGTTGACCTACTGCTCCCTCCGCTTCCAGGCCGACCAGGGGGATCCCGTGGCCACCTCCCTCAATGATGCCAGTTCTCGTGCGGCGAACCGGGTAGGGCAAAATATGGCCTTCCTGAGCATTGACCTCGGAAAGCTTCTTCTCTCCCGGCCAGAGCTGGTCCAGGATCCCGTCCTGGCAGAGTACCGTCACTACCTGGAGAGGTACCTGCGGTCGGCTCCTCACTTCCTGTCGGAGAGCGAGGAGAAGATAATCATAGCCAAGGACCGCTCCGGCATCCGGGCCTGGACCAAGCTGCAGAGCAAGTGGTTGAGCGCCAAGACCTTCCGCCCGATGTTCGACGGCAAGGAGGTCCCGCTGACCATCGGGGAGGCGGTCCCGTACATCTACAGCCCTGACCGCGAGGTCCGCAGGGCCGTCTATCATGCACTGGGCAGCACCCTGGGGGAAGATCAGCTGCTGTGGTCCGATGCCCTGAGGGCCATATGGACGGACCACCAGGAGATGTGCCGGCTGCGCCACTATCCCTCGACCCTCACCCCCAGCCTCATCGACAACGACGTCGAGGAGGGGACGATCATGACCCTCATGGAGGTGGTGAGGAGGAACGCCTCGGTGTGCCAGCGCTACTTCCGGCTCAAAGCATCACTGCTAGGCCTGGACGTACTGGGAAACTGGGACCTGAGGGCCCCGCTACCGGACGCCAGGGACGAGGTCCGCTCCTGGCAGGAGGCGAAGGAGCTCCTGATCTCGGTGTATTCGGGGTTCGATCCTCAGTACGGCCAGTGGGTGCAGGAGATGTTCGACCTGCGGCGCCTGGACGGGGAGCTGCGGAAGGGGAAGAGAACAGGGGCGTTCTGCGACACCTGGGTGCATGGCCGGTCCGCCTTCATTCTCTCCAGCTTCAACGGCCACATCAACGACGTCTACACCCTGGCACACGAGCTGGGGCACGGGGTGCACGCGTATCTCTACACGAGGGCCCAGAACCCCAGCAACTGCCAGGTCAGCCTGTGCGTGGCAGAGTGCGGGAGCATGTTCGGGGAGCTTCTGCTCACCGAGCGGCTGCTGCGGGAAGCGGGGACGAAGGAGGAGAAGAGGCAGCTCTTGGTAAAGGTGCTCAACAGCTTTACCCAGGTGGTGTTCCAGGAAGGGTTCCGCTTCTTCTTCGAGATGGAGCTGGCCAAGGCCGTGGACGAGGGCGGGTACCTGGATGGGGAGACCATCTCGGGAATGTGGGTGGATGCGCAGCGTTCGATATACGGTACCTCGGTGGAGTATCTGCCGGAGAACAGGTGGGACTGGGCGAGATTCCCGCACCATTATTTCTCGGACATCCGTTTCTACGAATATCCGTATGTGTTTGCGCAGCTGTTCGTCTTCGCCCTGTACCGCCTGTACAAGGAGCAGGGAAGGGAGTTCGTGCCCCGGCTGAAAAACCTCCTGTCGGCCGGATCGAGCCGGTCGGCGGCGGAACTGGCAGCGGAGCTGGGCTTCGACATAAACGAGGAGGGGTTCTGGCAGAAGGGCATCGACCAGGCCGAGGAGTACCTTATGCAGCTGGAGGAGCTTAGCTAGGTACGGCCAGATCTGAAGCACGAGTATGGAGGAGGTCGGAGACGTTCAGTAGACCCTGCTCGTTTGATGCCCGGACCAATGGTCCATGCACACAGCGGTTCAGGGGCCACTTCCGTCCATAGACCCGACCGGTGCGGCATCCCAGGCCTTTACCGGCTCACTCCAGTTCGTTCAGCTCCTTCTTGAGCCGGTCGAGCTGTCCCTTGTCCCTGGATGCCTGCTCCACGATGCACTTGATGACATTCTCGCCGAACTTATCGCTCAGGCTCTGGAGCACGTCTAATATAGCAGAGCGCTCGAACTCGTCCCTTTCCATGTCAGGCCAGTAGACGTAGTACAGGCCGCCCTTGCCGCTCTTGACCTCGCGGTCCAGAAGACCCTTCTCGAAGAGGCGGTTCATGGTGGTCATGATCGTGGTGTACGCCAGTCTGTTGTCCTCACCCATGGCCTTATGGACCTCCCTTACCGTGAGAGGGCGGTCCTCAGCCTCCCAGATGGTGTCCAGGACCTTGGCCTCCAGGGGCCCAAGGAAGGAGTCCGTCCTTGACCCTTCGATGTTGTACTGGGGGAGCTTGCTCTTCTCCTTGCGACTCATCTATATGGGCTATTATGGAGCATAGTAGCTATATAGTCTTTTAAAAAACTCAGCCACCTCATCCTGCTGGATGAGGGAACGTGATGATGCGACGATGGCACTAGACGTTGATCTCCTTGAGCACCCGCAAAGCCTCGCTGATATGCTTCCTAGGCTTCATCTGGGAGGTGAACACCATCCTGATGACGCCCTGCCGGTCGATCAGGTACGTGATACGACCCGGTGTCCGCCCCGCCCCCCAGGCACCGTACAGGTCCCGGACCTTGTTGTCAGGATCGCTCAATAACGTGAACGGCAGCTCGTGCTCCTCAGCGAACTTCTTGTGGGTTTCCACAGAATCGGACGAAACTCCGATCACATCGGCCCCGTTCTTCATGAACTCCTCGTGCATCTCCCGGAACTCATGGGCCTGCATGGTGCAGCCAGCGCTGAAGTCCTTGGGGTAGAAGTACACCACCAGGGCCCTTTTCCCCTCCATCTGTCCAACGTCCACCATATTACCGTTCTGGTCCATCAGGGAGAACGCAGGTGCCACATCTCCCACCTTCAAGTGCTTAGCCATTTCTCTGTCCTCCGTTAGAATATTCCTCCTCTTTACTATGGTCATTCAACACTTAAGAAAAGTGCCTGTTATGCGATGGAGCTGGTCCATCCCTTCCCTGGGCCTTGTTTCCCCAAGACGAGGCGATCGATATGCGGTACCCGGTCTGACAAGAAGGGGCCATCAATTTACTCGATCCATTGTTCGAAAAAAGGAAGTAAAAAAGGACATGAGGCTACTTGATCGGCCATACCAGCCTGGTCATCAGCTTCTCGGCAGGCACCTCATCCGGGCTGTTAAGGTATTCCTCCCACATGTAGTCCGCTGGCTCGTAGCCGTTGGTTTTAATCCACTCCATCATCTTGTTGTAGGTTTCGACGATCTTGTCGTAAGGGCCCATATGCATACCCACCACTGCCTTGACGGCAGGCAGCTCCAACGGCTTGACACGTCCCTTGGTGACCGCATTTCCCGCCACGGGGAAACCTACGTCCATGTCCGTCTCATCGTCCGACCAGGAGTGGTAGAGAGCGAACGGCGGACCTGCACACTGAACATCCTTCTGGAGGATGGGCATGAGCTCTCCGAACATCCTCCCCATTGCCTGTGGTATGTCCTGCATCTTCACCTTCTCTCGTATGGAGATGGCTGTCTGCGCTTTGGTCGTGATTACCTCGAATTCTCCCATGTCATTCACAATGAGAAAGCATAGATATGAAGGATTTCGGGGGAGGTAAGCGAAAGTGCACACCGCTCAATGGGGACCAGGCTCAGATAATCAAGGTGAAAGTGCAAACATCATGACGGATCGATCCCTGTCCAGAACACCCTCGTGGCACCCTCTCATCCCTGGCCTCTGTCCTGGACTTCCATAAAAAAGGTGGGATCGTTTACATGCGCCCCATCCTGGACCAGCTTGGACAATGGACGTGTTACGATCAACAAGCATCTAAAAATGAGCCCAGCATCCTTTATCCTTTAACACACATCTCCTGATCACAACAAGGAGCTTAATTGGAGTTGGGTAGTTGGTCATCAAATTCGAATACGTCCATGAGTTCAAAGATGCATCTATAGAAAAAGTGCTGAGCAGAATACTCGCTTGGCTTGGCAAGGAAGGAGCTCAGAAGGTCAAGAGCACGGGCCCCGCGAGCATCGAGGCGATGCATGGAACGTTCAAGACCATGAAGCCTCACGAGCGCGATGGCAAGAAGAAGCTCAGCTTTGTCCTGAACTCATCTGGACGGAATGTCATAGTAAGCGTTACCGCAAGGCCCTCCATAGCCATACTGGACAACATCTCCCTTAGAATGGAGGAGACCAGGGCGAATTGGGGATCCCTTCTCGAGGAGCTTTGGTCGAGCATCGAGGTGAGCGCTGCCATCAAAGATCGAGAGAGAAAGGCTCCAAAGCAAAATATTCTTGACTTTGAGAAGGAGGAACGGAGGTCGGAGGCGATGAAGAAGGGCGGAAAGATCCTTGCTTTCATAGGTGCCCTGGACCTTGTGACCTTCTCCACCATCGCCATCATCTTCTATGCTCTGGAGATCGACGTGCCGCTCATCCTCTTCACAATACCCATCATCGCCGCCATCGTCCTCCTCATATTGGGCTTCATGAGGTTGAGGGGGCCGTCAACAAGGACGATCTGATCATCTCGATCTAAGCGACCTCTGCCTTTGATAAGTGCTGATGCAGCATGGACGCTCGGTGACGATCAGTGACCCCATAAAAAGGTCAGGCGGGAGTTCTTGTCACTGTTCCCGCCTGGCATTCTCATTTCCGTAACCCCGTAGCGGGTCACGCGCCTCTCCATTTCTTGCCGCCTCTATAGCATCCACCGGGTCTCTGCACGACCAACCTCATCCGTATCTGGTGAAGACCTTCTTCTCCTCCCTGACCGGAACTCTGGGATGGCCAGCGGTCTCGGTTCGATACCTTACAGGCATAACCTCTGAGCGAGCGCTCGGGGTTCCCATTCCCTCAGCTGTCTTCAGGGTCTGCTGCTTCATCTCCATTCTCTCACCTCGTGCCGAGCACCAACGGCAAATGCCGATGCATGCATCGGCAATCCTCAATTCAGCTGAGAGATATTTGTTGGTTTCACTTTTCGTTCGTCGCCAATCGCTGTAAGTATCTAACTTGGAAAAGGTCTAGAGGTCAAAGGCATCAGGGGTCGGTCCAGTATGATCTCCCTCAGACCATACCTCATCCCTTAATAAGGGTTAACTCGGTTCCGGCCTGGTGACAAATTGACCGTAACAAGCGTTCATCGTCCCCAGGCCGTCCTGGCTCTAGTCGTTTTGGAAGTGTTCTTTGGAGTGATGGGCATCATCAGCGGACTGCTCCTTATGGCTGACCCCAGCGGCTCGCTGATCGGATTCCCATCCTCCGTCGTGGAGAAGATCCCCTTCCAAAACTTCTTCCTGGTGGGCCTGTTCCTCTTCGTTATCTTCGGACTGTATCCCCTGCTCCTCGCTCATGGTGCCTGGGGGAAGGAGGAGCTGTTCTTCAAGGAGATCAGCAGGGCCGGCGGTATCCATTGGTCCTGGCAGGGCGGGATGGCCCTCATTGCCATTCTAGTGGGGTGGCTGTTCGTGGAGAACCTCCTGATCGGTCTGGACTATCCGGCCACGTACATGACCATCGCGTTAGGCCTCGCCATTTTCATAGCATTGATCATGCCCTCCACCAGGAGGTACTTCGCAGAAGGTTATGCGGGTAAAGGCAACAGCTAGGTAAAGTTACCTAATGGGTAATGTGCCTGGATACGGATCCTTGAGGTCCAGGGTAAGAGATTCAAAACCTCATGCCGCTAGCTCACCTGTGCTGGTCTCAGATGCCCTGCATTTCTAAGGTTCTTATTCAGCGAGTGCTTGGGAACCGCGTGAGAGGTACGGCCAACCGATCGGTCAAACATAGTAAAAATTCTTATTTGCGCTCCATTAACAAGAAAAATGAGTTCGAATGGTTTTCGTCAATGCTCGGGCGCGTTCTGGCACCATGAAAAAAACCTTTACCCTGAGTCCATGGGGGAGCCAATAGTTATTTATTCTAAGCTACATTAAGGCGATTACCTAAAAAAGGTGTTTAGATGGTAGAATTCAAAGCTGTCATCAATGATGTCAAGACCGGTAAGTCGTACCAGGTCCCTGTCGCCGGCCATCATGCCAACTCCCTTATCGGAAAGAAGATCGGGGATGTCGTGGACGGTATCTTTGTTAGCCTTCCCGGATACAAGTTGACGATCGCAGGAGGTAGCGACAAGGACGGAGTGCCCATGCGCTCTGACCTGCCTGGTGTAAGGAGAAAGAACATCCTGTTGTCCGATGGCATCGGCTTCGCTGCCCCCGTGGATGGAATGAGGCGCCGCAAGCTGGTCCGCGGGAACACTATCTCCCCTGAGAACACTCAGATAAACATGACCATTTCCGCCGTCGGTTCCAAGACGGTCGAGGAACTGCTCCCTAAGAAAGAGGAGAAGAAATGAAGGTGTCCCAGCAGCCCGAGGTCAATATCGGGATGATCGGCCACGTCGACCACGGCAAGACAACCCTCACCAGGGCCTTGAGCGAGGAGTGGACGGACCGTCACTCGGAGGAGATCAAGAGAGGCATCTCCATTCGACTGGGCTATGCTGATACCGCTTTCTATCGTTGCAAGAAGTGCAATAAGTACACGACGAAGGCAATGTGCCCGGAGTGTAATGAGGAGGCCGAGTTCCTCCGCGCCATCTCTTTTGTCGACGCTCCCGGCCACGAGACGCTGATGGCCACCATGCTCTCGGGCGCGGCCATGATGCAGGGCGCGTTACTACTGGTCGCGGCCAACGAGCATTGCCCGCAGCCCCAGACCAAGGAGCATCTGATGGCCCTGACGATCATCGGGGTCGATAAGATCATCATCGTGCAGAACAAGATCGACATCGTGACCAAGGAAGAGGCCTTGGAGAACTACCGTGAGATCAAGCGCTTCGTCAAGGGGACCATCGCCGAGAACGCCCCCATAATTCCAGTTTCCGCCCACCACGATGTGAACATCGACAAGCTTATCGAGACCATCGAGACCCACATCCCCACACCGAAGTATGACAGCTCCAAGACGCCGATGATGTACATCGCCCGGTCCTTCGACATAAACGTGCCCGGGTCCTTCCCCGATTCGTTGAAGGGCGGAGTGCTTGGCGGTTCCCTCACACAGGGGACACTGGAGGTCGGGGATGAGATCGAGGTCCTTCCTGGCCGGAAGGTCGAGGTCAGCGGCAAGACCTCGTGGGAGAAGATCACCACGACCATACAATCTCTGCACACCGGTAACACCACTCTGAGCACCGCGCGTCCCGGTGGTCTGATCGCCATCGGCACCAAGCTGGATCCCGCGCTCACCAAGTCCGATGGCTTGACGGGAAGGCTGCTCGGAAAGCCCGGCACCCTGCCACCGGTCGTTCATAAGTTCGTAATGAACACCCACCTCCTGGAGAGGGTCGTGGGTGCCGCCGAGGATCTGATCGTCGAGAACATCAAGACCAATGAGCCCCTCATGCTGAGCATCGGCACCGCCACCACCGTAGGCATAGTCACCAGCGCCCGCGGTAACGAGTCCGAGGTGGCCCTGAAGATCCCGGTATGTGCGCTCAAGGACCAGAGGGTCGCCATATCCAGACGCATATCTGGAAAGTGGCGCCTCATCGGCTACGGCATAATCCAGTAGGCATTTATGCCCAAGGTGGTACTGGACACCAACGCTCTTCTTTTACCTTTTGAGCGCTCTATCAACGTAGATACGCAGCTGCGCTCGCTGTTGGGCGAGTGCCAGATATTCGTTCCTGGACCGATCGTGGGTGAACTGAAGCGCTCCCCCAGCAAGCACTCGTCGGCCGCCCTTCGGCTGTTATCCCGCTACACCATTGAGGACACCGTGGCCGTGGGTGACAACGCGGTAATGGAGCTCGCCGAACGCCTGGGCGCTTACGTCGTCACCAATGACCGCCTGCTGATCAGCAAGCTGCGGAAGAAGCGGATCAAGGTCATATTACTGAAAGGCGGCAGCCACCTCGCTCTTGATGACGGTTAGATCAGCGGCCGGGGCGGGTCCTCGGGCGCGGTCACATTGGAACTCTTCAGCATCTCCAGGCGTACCTTGAGCAGCATCTCGCCCCAAAGTGAGGAAGCGTATATGGGGACCTTGTTACCGACCTGCAACAACGCCTTTTCTTTAGCTCTGTCCCTCACCGCCTTGGAGGCGCAGGAGGTGATGATGTCGCAGGTGTCGAAGAACATCTCCGCCTCTTCAGCGGTGCGCCCGGTGGTGTGGACGGCGAATATGGCCACGCGCTGGCCGAACTCCTCTCGGATGCGCCGGGCGTCCGCGGCCGATGCCACGGTGACCCCTATCCGCTTGAACCCGCGCAGGAACGCCAACCTCGTACCTTCATATTGATCGATCCCCGCTCTCTTGGGGTCCAGCACCATGTTCTGGCCGATGGCATCAATGATCTCGGGGATAGGCGTCGTTTCCACAATGCCTGAGACCCTCCCGCCTATGCCCTGGATCAGTGTGGGATCGGAGACCACGGCGGTGCCCGCACCCTCGCACACCAGGACCACGGCGTCCAGCATTCCCCGGTCCACGGCCATTCCCAGAAGCTCGGAGACGCCAAAGGAGAGGAAGTCCTTCATGCGCATCTTGCGCTCCGGCGTGCACATGCCAAAGTCGCGGATCCTGAACTCCATGTTCTCCCTGACCACCTCCGGCGTGATGACCTGGATGTTACGGACCTTGGCGAACAGGGGGCAGTAATCCACCTCTGGCCTGCCGACCTCCACTACCTTTCCGTCCCTGATCACAACCTTCGTCCTGCCCAAAGCCTCGATGACGTGCCTATCCATCCAGATACCTTCCCTGCTCGATGAGCGGTGCCATCTTCAAAGCATGAAAGCTATAAAAACGATGGTCAGCACGTTCACTGACCAAGATCCGGGTTGCTACCAAGATGCAAATACGACGTAGGCCATACGATTCGAATCATAATGAACGAGAAGTTCGCTGTCGCTCTGAAGCAGATCGCCCTGCTGGGTGGAATAAACGATTACATCGCCATCTCCTCGCGGGAGCTGGGCTCGCGGCTGAGGATAAGCCAGCAATCGGCGTCCAAGCGCATCCTGGAGCTTTTGGAGGAGGGACTGATCCAGAGGGACCTGGGTGCCCGGAAGCAGCGTATCAAGCTCACCAAGAAGGGGGTGGACGCCCTGCGTTCGGAATACTCGGAGTACCAGAAGATATTCGAGCTGCGGGACCAGCTGGCCATCCGCGGCATGGTCACCACGGGGATGGGCGAGGGGCAGTACTACGTTACCCAGCCCGGATACCAGGAACAGTTCACCGAGAAGCTCAACTTCGTGCCGTTCGAGGGCACGCTGAACCTGAAGATGAACCCTTCCGACGTGGATAAGCTGGACATCCTCCGCCGGGGCGACGGCGTGGTGATCAATGGCTTCCAGCGCAACGGCCGTACGTTCGGTGAGGTGAGGGCGTATCACGCCACCATCCAGAACATCGAGTGCGCTGTAATACTTCCATCGCGTTCGCACTACAGCGACATCATGGAGGTCCTCTGCAAGTACAACCTCCGGCGCACGCTAGGCCTGCATGATGGTGACGTCGTGGAGATCCAGATCAAGATGGAATGATCAGATCCGCTTGCTCACGTGGTCGAGGACGGACCGGAATATGACGCGCCCGTCCCCCGGAGCGTCCGGCTTGCCGCCAGTGCGGGTCCAGTCGGGATGCTGGTAGCGGAACATTGCGCGCTCAGGATGAGGCATCATGCCCAGCACGTTGCCCTCGGGGTTGCAGATGCCGGCGATGTTGCTTATGGCCCCGTTGGGGCACCATGGGTATCCGGCGTAATCACCGCTGGGGTTAACGTATCGGAACACCACCTGGTCGTTGTCCTCCAGCCGAGCTACGAACTCTTCCTCGCTCTCTGACGGGAACCGTAGGTTGCCCTCGGCGTGGGCCACCGGGATGTTGACGACCTCGCCGCGCGGGAGCAAGGAGGTGAACACGCACTTGCCGTGGTTCTCGTGCTTCAGGTAAGAGGGGCGGCACTCGAAGCGGCCGGATACGTTGGTGTACAACGCTGCCTGGGGGGCCTCGCTCATGATCTCGTCGAACGAGGGCAGCACGCCCAGTTCCACGAGGATCTGGAAGCCGTTGCATATCCCCAGGACCGGCCGTCCGGAAGCGATGAAGTTCTCCAGGTCGGCGGCGAGGTGGCTCTTCATGCGGGCGGCGAAGATGGCACCGGCACGTACGTAGTCTCCCGCCGAGAACCCCCCGGGCAGCATGAGCACCTGATAGCTGTCCAGGTCCCGGCGGAGCTCTGCAGGGGAGCGTCCAATGAGCTGCTTCAAGTGAACCTTCTCGGGGTCCGCCCCCAGGATCTTGAACGCGTCATACGCCTCCTGCTCGCAATTGGTGCCTTCGATGCGGAGAATGCAGACCTTGATATCTTCGAGCTTCATTTCATCACCCCAGCGCTCTCCAAAGAGGTTCGGACCATGCCCTTCTCATGGCCTGTGTCTTCAGGTCCACGGCCACGCCCTTGTCTCTGATGGTCATCCGGCTCCGGCCGACGCTCCCGATGCGGAAGGCCTGCTCCGTGGCGAGCGCCTCGAACTCTCCCGCCTTGGATAGCTCCACTTCCACGACGAAGCGGGAGTTGGACTCGGAGAACAGCTTCACCGCTGTTGGCAGATCGCCCAGGGCGCCGAGGTCTCCCTCGAACCCCAGATCTCCGCCCAGGCACATCTCCGCCAGAGCTATCGCCAGACCGCCGTCGGAGCAGTCGTGGCAGCTTCGAACGAGACCCTTGGACATGGCGCCCAGCAGCAGGTCCATCCTTGACCTCAAGGCCGCCGAGTCCACCGTGGGTACGGTGCCCCCGCTGCCGCCGTAGCGACGGTACAGGGCGGACCCGCCCATCTCGTCCCTGGTCTCACCGATGACGTACACCGGGTTCCTCTCCGTCTTGAAGTCGGTGGTGACGCACTTCCGGACGTCCTCGACGATGCCCACCCCCAGCACCGTGGGCGTGGGCAGCGCCGGGCCCTGGGCGGTCTCGTTGTAGAAGGAAACGTTTCCGGACGGCACCGCCAGCTCCAGGTCCCTGGCCATCTCTCCGAGGCCACGGACGGCCTCCTTGAACTCGAACAGGCGCTCCGGTTTCTCGGGATTGCCGAAGTTGAGGCAATCGGTCAGCGCGTGCGGTCGCCCGCCCACGGCGATGATGTTGCGGCAAGCCTCATCCACCGCGCTCCTCCCCCCGTTGTACGGATCTTGTGAAGTGAACCAGGGGTTGACCCCGATGGCGATGGCCAGGCCGCGGAACGAGTCCGGAAGGGGCTTGAGCACCGTCGCGTCAGCAGGACCGTGCAGGCCGGGCTTGCCTTGGAGGGGCTTAATGACAGTGGACCCGCGGACCTCATGGTCGTACTGCATGATGGCCCAGTCCTTGCAGGCGATGTTGGGGTCCGCCAGCGTGGAAAGTATCACCGAGTTCCAGCTCTCCGGGAGCTGCGGCTCCTTCACCGACACCTCTCCGATGCCGTTGGAGGCCGCTGTCGGGCGGCAGTACTCCGGCCCCTTGGTGAGGAAGTCCAGGTCGAGATCGAACACCTCCTCCCCCTGGAAGATGAGCTTCACCTTCTGCTCCTTGACGACCTCGCCGATGACCGTGGCCGGTACGTCCCACAGGTCGAATGCCTCCAGGATACTCTCCACGTTCTCTCTGGGCGAGGCGAGCATCATCCTCTCCTGGGACTCGGACACCCAGATCTCCCACGGAGCCAGGCCCGCTTCCTTCAGAGGGACCTTGTCCAGCTGCACCACGGCCCCGCATCCTCCGGCCAGGGCTATCTCGCCCACCACGCAGGACAGGCCGCCCCCTCCGAGGTCCTTGATGCCGCTGACCAGCCCCTTCTCGTTGACCTCCAGGCACGCATGGATGGTGGGCTCCTTGGTTATGGGGTCGCCCAGCTGCACCGCCCCCCGGGACTCGTCCTCGGAGCGAGAGCTCAGCTCGGCGGAGGCGAAGGTGACGCCGTGTATGCCGTCACGACCGGTGCGGCCGCCGACCAGGATCAGAACGTCACCGACACCCCTCACGGCGTTGTTGAGCAACTTGTCCTTCCGCAGGAATCCGATGCAGCCGACGTTGACAAGGCAGTTGCCAGTGTAGGAGGGATCGAAGAACATGCCCCCGGCGACGGTGGGGATGCCGATGCGGTTCCCGTAGTCACGTATCCCCGCCACCACCCCCCGGGCGAGATACTTGGGCAGCTTCACGCCCTGGGGCACGCTCGTGAGGTCCAGGGGGCCGAAGAACAACGGGTCCACCAGGGCGATGGGCTGGGCGCCCATGGCCAGCACGTCCCTGACGATGCCGCCGATGCCCGTGGCCGCCCCGCCGTACGGCTCGATGGCCGAGGGATGGTTGTGGCTCTCCACCCGGAGCGCGTACGCGTGCTCGTCGTCGAATGCCATGACTCCCGCGTCCCCCTTGGCCAGAACGTCGGGGTGCTTGATGCCGAAGATGTGCTCGCGCAAGAAGCACTTGGAGGATTTGTAGCAGCAGTGCTCGCTCCACGCCTGGGCGATGGATTGAAGCTCGACGTCGGTCGGCAGACGACCATGGGCCTTGAAGTACGTCTTCACTGTTTCCAGCTCATCCAGGCTGAGGTTGAGCCCCATGGCCTTGGACATCTCCCGCAGCTCATCAGGGGACGCCGAGAACAGGTCCACCTCGTACAGTGGGAAGGGTACGCCCTTTTTCCTGGTCAGTTCCTTGCTGGCCATGCTATCCCTCACTTCAGCTCGACCTTGAAGGTCTGGATCACAGGGTTGGCCAGGAGCTTGCGGGACATCTCTTCGCATACAGCGGCAGCCTCGGAAGGGGGCACGTCCAGGTCCATCTCGAAGACCTTGACCGTCTTGACGCTCTTGATGCCCTTGAAGCCCAGCAGTTCCAAGGCCTTCTTGGTGTTCTCGCCCTCAGGGTCCGCAACCCCATGCTTCAGCTCAATCCTGATCTCGGCCGTCACCATGGTCAGCACCGATTCCGAATTGAGGTCCAATACTTAACTATATGCGGGGAGGGAAAGAAAAATAGGACGGGCGCCGCGGTCCAGCGCCATCCGTGTCGTCTAAGGCAACGCGGTTATGATGAGGTTCCAGCTCATCATCGCCATCAGAGGCAGGTCCTGCTCTGACGACGAGCATGACACGATCGCGTTCTGGAACGCCATGTCCATGGGGTTCGACTGCTGGGGCTGGGGATCCAGGGCTATGTCGGCATCGTTCTGGATCACGTAGCGCATGCGGTCGAGGTTCCCGAAGAAGTACTCCTTGAACATGGCCCGCTCCCCCTCGGTAGCCTGGCCCGGGGGTATCCAGTCCACGGTGTCGGCGGCAGTGACATCGACCGGTATCCAGCCGTACTCGGGCAGGTAGAACTCGGCCCAGAAGTGGCTGCCCGTACCGCCACCGAAGGACTGGTAGCCGCCGCAGGAGCGTGCCGGTACTCCCAGGGAGCGGAGCAGGGCGCAGAAGTACTGCGACTGGGCCCCGCAGTCCCCGAAGCGGTGCGTGCGGACGTACTCCGACTCGCCGATGTTGAGCGCGTCTATGGTTAGGTGCGGCGTGTAGCTGTAGGTGATGGTGCCGATCACGTGGTCGTACAGGAGCTTGGCCTGCAGATAGGGGTTGGTCTCGTTCCCCACGACCTGCAGGGCTTCGGCGGTTATCTCCGGCGTGATCCTTATGTTCTCCTGGGAGGTGGTGTACCGGATGTAGTCCTCAGAGGTCCGGTTGTAATCGCCCAGGGACGAGGGGTCGATATCGAAGTGCTTCTGGTACACCTTGTAGGAATAGGTCACATCGATGACCAGGTCTCCGGTGAGGTTCTCCAGCGGGACCTCCATGTATATCTGCCCCAGGTCGCCGTCCGTGGATATGGTCTTGACCCACTTCTCCGGTTCCACGGAGACCACCGTTACGTTGACCTGGCTGGCCGTTCCTATGGGGGCCGGGAGCCATACTGATAGTGTGCCAGTGGGTGGCAGCTCGGAGCGGGGGAGCGTCAGTGAACCGTCAGCGATGTAACCCCCCGGATTGAAGTAGGTCCCTGATCGGTTGGAATCGAGGTCCAGGATATCGTCCATCATGGCCTTGAACATGTCCGGGTCATCCCGATCACGCCACTGGTGGAGAAGTGAGAGATTGCGGAAGGCGATGTTCTCGGCGATATTGTTGTAGTATCTTTCCTCGCCGTCAGATGTGATCTTCTCGACGTTCGGACCGTCGAGCCATGAACTGCGTTGACCCTCCGGTACCCAGGTGAAAGTATCAGCGAGCACGTCCTCCGCCTGCTCTCTGGTCAGGCCGTACTCGAGCAGGACCCGGTCGCAGCGGAACTTCATGTTCTGCGCTTCCATCGCTTCATCGTTCTCTCCGGAGCTCATGTGGCCCCGGTACGAGCGTTCGAACAGTTCCGAGGCCGCACCGTAGTTGGAGGCCTGGAACTCGACCATCCCATTGTCGAAAAGCTGCTCCGCCGTGAGATCGGGCCTCTCGGCGTTGATCGCCAGCACTGCGCCCATACCAGAGAGGAAGACCGCGGCGGCGATGACCATGGAAATTGTGCGGGAAGAGTTGGAAGGTCCCATGGTCAAGGGACCAAAGTCATTTTATTTCCAGGTTTGTGCCTGAATATCCTTTCCGATCACAGAGCCAGGCCGTAGATAGGTATGGCCTGGGCGAGGCCGGACAGGATGAAGTTCACCGCCACCGCCGCCAACAGAAGACCCATTATGCGGGAGAAGGCCATGGCCCCGGACTTGCCCATGAGGTTGAAGATCCTGCCGGACTCCTTCAGGACCACGTAGGATATCACCACCGTGAGGATGATGGCCAGGCCGATGGCCAGGAGGTAGAGGTAGGAGTCCGGGTAGGTCGAGGAGTCGGAGACCAGGATCATCACCGTGGTGATGGCGCCGGGGCCGGCGAACATCGGTATGCCCAGGGGCACGATGCCCACAGACTCCTGCTGGAGCGCCTCATCATGTTCCTCCTGGGTTATCTTGGTCTTGGACTTCTGACCCTGCAACATGGAGAAGGCGATGGAGAACAGCAGGACGCCGCCGGCGATCTTGAACGAGGGGATGGTGATGCCATACAGCGAGAATATCCATTGGCCGAAGACCGCGAAGGTGAACAGCACTGCCAGGACAACGATGCAGGTCTTGGCGGCCACGCGCTGCTTCTGCGCCGGTGTGAACCCCTCGGTGACGGCGAAGAAGAAGGGGATGTTCCCCAGGGGGTTGACGATGGCGAACACGGTTAAAAAGGCCGAGATCGCGAACTCCGGCTGCATGTCTGCTAATCACCGTGCCATTGATAAATGCTGCTGGTCATGGGCGGCCTTTCGCGCGAACACCAGGTATCCGGTGTGGCCGAGATTCTCATATGCGGGACGCACTCCTCCGGGATGGACCTCGATGCGTCGCTGGATGTTCTCCACGGCGTCCACCTCCAGGTACCCATGTTCCCTGAGCCCCGTGATCACGCCCTCCACCTGGTTGGTGTTGGGGACGAAGGCGGAGAAGGTTCCTCCGGGACGGAGGACGCGGTCGATGTTGTCCAGCGCCTGCCACGGGTCGGGCATGTCCAGCGCTACTGCGTCCACCATAGTGCCTAGGTCCACGTTCTTCACGTCCCCGATCCGCAGATCCCAATAAGGGGCTAGCCCGGCCCGTTCGATGTTCCTCTTGGCGCGGTGCGCGAACTCCTCCCTGACCTCGACGGAGATGACCTTGCCCGATGGCATGACCGAGTTCAGCAGGGCGATCGTCAAGGCCCCCGAGCCCACCCCCGCCTCCAGGACCACATCTCCTGCCTTCAGGCCCAGACGGAACACCACCGTGGCCGCATCCTTGGGGGTGATGATCTGCGGACCCCTGTCCAGCGATTCCATGAGCTGTACCACAGTTGCCTTGAAGGCATGGAAGTCCCTTCCCGCTAGCCTGACCAGAGAACCGTCGCTCTTTCCGACGATCTTGGTTCCGTCGACGACACCCAGGCCCTGCACCTTCATCATGTCTCTCTGGAGCTGAAGCCAGAATCGCCGGTCCTTGTCATCCAGGAGATAGATCAAATCGCCTTCGGAGAGCATGATTCACCAGCATGGGGGACGGACAAAAATACTTTCCCTCTCATGGACCTGAGGACTTTACGTCACAGGGCATGGCTCAGATGGAACCCCATCGGAAGGTCCAATGGAGACCAAGGCAAGGATACAGACGGTCCCGAGGTCAAAAGGCTGCTTAGCACAACTATCATTTTTGAGCGAGAAGCACCTTCCTAACCATCCATGGCAGATCCGTCACAACCCCTCAAAGTGGGCTTGGACCTCACCTTTCAAGGCAGGATATCCAGGCAGGTGCTCTGCGGCTACCTGTCCCGTGCCATGGTGATCTCCGACTGCACGGCCAAAGCTCTCACCCTGGACGATGACCTGCGCATGATACTCAACACGGGAGCCAAGTATATAGCCCGCTCCGGAGGAGCTTGGGACCCAACGAGGGCCTACGTCGAGTCCATCGGACAGCAGAAAGCTGCCATCGACAGGCTGCACCGGTCGGACGACAACCTGATATGCGAGGCCTGTATATTCGAGCACGTCAGCCCGGCGGTGAACGACATCAGGATACCCACTTGGGTGCTGGAGGCGTTCGATATGCCGCTGGAGGAGCGGCACTTCTCGTACAAGAGCATGTCCCCATGGTGGGGACCGTTTCGCGATCACTTCGGCCGCGGCCTCAGCGTTCCAGACATCAGGCGCGTGGAGACCCGGATGTTCTTCTACTACCTGGCTTGCGAGCACATCGATGCGGGATATGAGGGACTGCATCTGGGGCAGGTGCATCTGACCGGAACACGCGATGGGACGTGGGAATACTGGACAGAGGTGGTGGACAAGATACGCGGCCATGCCGCGGAGCGCTCACGCCGCAACCATGTGCTGATAAACGCCCACACCTTCGGGATCATCGATACCCATGGGAAGCTTATGTTCGATTTCCATGCACATCCTGTGCGTGGACGCGCTCCGAATGGCTCGTTCCCCCACGTTGCTTCCGAAGAAGCTCCTCAGGAGATCGTGCCAGGGGTGGGGCTTGGTAAGAACTACCTATACCTGAACCACAGGGACTCCATCTTCACCCATAGCCTGGGTGGCACCTCGCCGAGCGGCTGGGATTGTGCGAGGCTGCCTTACCTGGTCGAACTGGACAATTGGAACGGATACGCTCCCCGCCTTCTTGACAGGCCGTCCTACGGGGAGGAGATCAGCTGGTGGGGCTTCGATGAGATCAGCTGGTTCGCCAATCAGCCCAAGTGGTATCGCGCGCAGTGGCTGGAGAACACCGTCAAGTGGATAAGGACGATAGACCCAGTGGGCCATCTGGAGATGCCTGGGCGTCGCACAGCGGCCATACGTCAGGAGGACGGCACCATCCTTCAGACCGAATATAGCGCAAGCATCACAAGCGGTTCTGGCGATGAGGAGTTCATCCGCAATATATGGATGCGCAGCTAGTCTCATTCGCGATCGATCTCTCATTGCCCCCATCCTACATACGTCCATGCTGAGCTCCCGCCCAAACAGGTCGATGCGGTTAGGCATCCGTTCTTCATGGTAACATGCCCTTCAATAACGATGCGGTCCCTAGGATGCCTCACAATGGCCACCCTCCTGTCCCTCAGCTCATCACCCCTCGTCTGGGCTTATCTCGCGCTGATGTTCTTTTTCTTCTTCATCAGCATTCTCTTTCGCGGAGTGAGGAAGGACCACAGCGTCGTGAAGGGCACAAGGACAGAGTATCTCCTGTTCCTCATCGTCAATCTAGCGTTCATCATTCTTCCGTTCACGTACGCAGTGACCAGCGTGTACGATGGGCTGAACTATAATACACCGCCATTCTTGGCTATACTGGGCCTCGCCGGCCTCGTCACCGCTTTCCTCATCAGGGCGAAGGCCCACGTGGACCTGGGCGAAAACTTTACCATCTCCCCGGGAACAAGGAGAAAGAGGCGGCTGGTCACCACTGGAATCTACTCCCGCATCAGGCATCCCATGTACCTGGCGATGATGCTATGGGCCATCTCTTCGCCGCTGGTCCTTCATAACTATCTGGTCGGGATGCTCCCCCTGGCCGCCATAGCCACCTTCCTTCTTGTCCGAGTGCCCCTCGAGGAGAGGATACTCCTGGAGGAGTTCGGAGATGAGTACGATGGATATGCGGCCCGTACAGGTGCCCTCCTGCCCCGCCTCATCGGTTAAGCTGCACAGCAAGCATGCCGGACATGTCGAAGAGACACGGCTCATTACCAAATCCCTACCAGCGTCAACTGTCTGGAAAACCATTTTATACAGTTATGGCGTTGGCCGGATTCATGGCAGAGGTCGATCTACCTAACAAGGCCATCAGGTTCCTATCCATTCTTCTGATCATCGGCGGAGTGGCTTTCTACTTGGTGTGGGGGATCGCCTTCGGCAGCTGGAACTTCTTCGAGTCCCGTTTCATCCCCGTGTACGCCATCTTCATCATCATGGTGGCATTCGGCGGCCTGGGCCTATTGTTGCTAAAGAACAAGGATTGAATTTTTCAGTTCCCGCATGTTCTGATCAATGTCGATGAGCCATGGGAAGGAAGAGATGTGGTCGAAGAGCAGCATCCAATGCGAGTACCTTGAGGCGGTGGTGGGAGCTGTATCTCAGTGTCGGGCCGTCCGTTGCTGAGCTCCCATCACACCCGCTGGCAATCTTCAAAAATGTAAGTTTTGAAGGTGTTTACATCGACCGGGCAGCATAGACCACGGTGTCGGTCTCCTTACTGCAGCAAAGGCACTTTCCGTGGAACTCCTCCTTGACGTACGGGCTCCCTAGGATCTTCAGCTCGGTGCGTTCCTCTATCTTGCGTCCGCACTCCTGCTCCCCGCACCATCCGAAACGCAGCCACTTCTCCGGCACCTCTTTGAACTCCATGTTGTCGACGTCAATGATGGAGTCGTCAAGGAACCTCTGGGCCTTGGCGCGCATGTCCTTGGCGATGAGGCCTAACATGGACCGTACCTCGTCCACGACCTTGCCGCGGTCAAAGCTACCCTTCTTCCCATCGTCCCGGCGGGCGTACGCCACCACACCCTTCTCGATGTCCCTAGCCCCCAGCTCCAGGCGCAGGGGCACACCCTTCAGCTCCCACTTGAAGAACTTGGCTCCGGGGCGCTCATCGCTCTCATCGAGCGTTACCCGGACCCCCGCATCCTTGAGCTCATCGCGCAACGCCCGGGCCTGCGCCGTCACCGCTTCCACGTTCCCCTTTGCCAGTATGGGCACAATGACCACCTGGAAGGGGGCGAGGGCGGGCGGCAGGACCAGTCCCTTGTCATCGCCGTGCACCCCGACCACGGAGCCGAGGAGCCTCTCCGACATCCCGTAGGTGGTCTGGTGCACATACTTGGTGCTTCCGTCGACGTCCTCGTACTTGATGTCGAACGGACGGGAAAAGTTCTCCCTGTAATGGTGGATGGAGCCCAGCTGCAGGCTGCGACCGCGCATCATGGCGGTATCGATGCCGACGGTGTAGTAAGCGCCGGGGAACTTGTCCCAGTCAGTGCGCTTCAGCAGCTTGTACGGCAGGCACAGCTTCTGCATGATCTTCTCCAGGATGACGAAGTCCTCCTCCACCTGGCGCTGGGCATCGGCCTCGTCCACATGGCAGGTATGGGACTCGAAGAAGTGGATCTCGCGGACGCGGATGAAGGCACGTGTCTGCTTGGTCTCGTACCGGAAGGTGTTGACCAGCTGATAGATCTTCAGGGGCAGGTCCCCGTGGGAGCGGACCCAGATGGAGAACATGGGGTACATTGCCGTCTCTGAAGTAGGCCGCAGGAGCAGGGGGATGTCCAGCTCGTTGAGGCCGGCATGCGTGACCCAGTACACCTCGGCGTCGAAGCCCTTGATGTGGTCCTTCTCCTTCTGGAACTCGGACTTGGGGATTAGGAGAGGGAAGCACACCTCATCATGGTTGGTGGCGTCCAGCTCCTGGCGGATGAAGGAATCGATGTACTGCATGATCTTCCACCCATAGGCAGGCCAGACGTTCATTCCCTTGATGGGATAGCGCTTATCGGTAAGGCCAGCGGTATCGACCAGCTCGTTGTACCACTCGCTGAAGTTCTCTTCCTTCTTCATCCGTCACACCCTTGATAGCTCCACCGAATAAGGTTCCGCACTTAAATGTTTCAAGGCCGGTCGCCGGGGCCACGAGCACCGACGGCGGAGAGCGGATCGTAAAGAGAATAGGTCGATGGTGCTGCTCAGCGCAGGGCCTTGGCGATCTGAGGGGCCACGGAGATCACGGACACCTCGCCCTCGATGGTGTTGGTGGAATACACCGCATTGCAGCACTTCCGCAGCCGGTCCAGCGCTCCCTTGGCGAACAGGCCGTGGGTGCACACGGCGGTGACGCTCTTCGCGCCCATGATCTTCAGCTGGTTGGCGGCGGCCTCGATGGTCCCGCCGGTGGATATGATGTCATCGACGATGAGGGCGTTCTTGTCCTTGGCGTCCAGGTTCTTGGGGGCCATCCTGACGACCTCGCCCGAGAGCCTCGTCTTCTCGAGGTAGTCCCACTCCGTGCCGATGACTGTGGCGACCTCGCGGGCCCGTTGCAGCGCCCCCTCGTCCGGCGCCAGGACCATGTCGATCTCCGAACCCTTGAAGAAATCGCCTATGCACGGGGCCGCATGGACATCGAAAGCGTCCCCGCGGAACCAGTCCAGGACTATGGGCTTGTGGATGTCGACTGTGACGATCCTCCGGGAGTTCATCTCCACCACCTTGACCATAACCTTAGCGCTGAGCGCCTCCCCTCTCTTGAAACGCTCATCCTGCCGGGCGTACCCGAAGTATGGCACCACCGTGCTTACCTTCTTCGCCCCCAGGCCAATGGCCGCGTCCTGCAGGAGCAGCAGCTCGACCGTGTTGTGGTCGGGGTGGGTGCTCTGGACGATGACGACCTCATCATCGATCCGCTCCTCCTCGATCCGCACATAGCATTCCCCGTCCGGGAAGCGCGTGGTATGGGCTTGCAGGTACTTGCACTCCAGTTCCTTTGCCAGGTCCTGGGCAAGCATCTTCGAGGAAGAACCGCCGACTACGATCATACGAAGGGCATTGGCGTTTCCGTCTTAAATCCTACGCTGTCCGACCTTCCTTTTTCCTGTACATATGGACTCCCTCATGAGCACCCTCATGGATATGTGAAAGTCCGGTATGCATCATCCTCCTATCATTGAGCGGGCCGATGCCTGCAGAAATGCAACATCACGATGCGGATCGTTGGCATATCTGGCTGCTTCCACGACTCTCATCACCAGGTATCGTAATCATGTAACAATTTATTTATCGAGAGCATCTAATATCTTTTCGGGATGCACATGGAAACCGAGGCGGACAGTCCGCCCCAGGTCGTTGGTGAGCCGACCGCTGATCCTGTTTCTGGTGGGCCTTATGTAAGGGCTCCGACAGCACGACCGGAGAATGCGGCACCAGCGCCCGTTCAAGATGTCGAAGCAACCACGATCGCCGCAGACCCAGCTCCGCTCACCGATGACGACGGATTGGAGGCTGTGGGGATAATCTATGGGGACGTGGGTACCTCCAGCTTCAACCTCAGCGTCACCGGCAGGGTCGAGAAGATGGAGTATGTCCAGGCCCGGCATGAGGCCGCAGGATGGGTGTTGGGTCAGGTAATGGATATGCAGCGCAAGACAGACCTCTCCCTGGACCGGGCAAAGATGATCTCGCAGGGTGAGGACGTGCTCATACACGAGAAGGTCACCGCCCTGGTCAACGTCATCGGCTACCGCGATGAGCGCGGCTTGCTGCAGGTCCCGCGTACACCGTTCAATGCCGGCCTGCCCGTATACAAGGCCGGGGACGAGCTGATCAAGAAGGTCATCGGGCTGAAGGAGAACACCCCGACGGGAGCGTACATCGGCCTGCTGTTCGGCCACGACATCCGGGTGGAGATGGACATCAACTCCATGGTGCAGAAGCACGTCAGCATCCTGGCCAAGACCGGCGGGGGAAAATCGTTCATGTGTGGTGACCTGGTGGAGGAGCTGATGAAGCACAACGTAACCATCATGGTGCTCGACCCTCACGGAGAGTATGGCGCCATGCGCGAGGCGGGGCGCCCTTCCACCAGCTCCCGGAACTTCAACGTCACCAACCGCGGCTTCGCGGACCGCATCATCGAGTTCGCCACGGACACCACCGTGAACCCCCAGGCCACTCCCCTGCTGTTCACGCTGGCGAACATCGAGGCGGGCGACCTGCTTTCTCTGACCAGCATCAAGAACGGCAAGGCCTACCTGAACGCGTTGCGGAAGGCCATCGATGCGGTGAAGAGCGTCAAGAAGGAGTACTCCCTAAAGGACATCATCCGGGTGCTGGAGAGCGACGAGGAGGGGAACAACGCCGCCCTCGTGAACGAGCTGCAGTTCCTGGACGACTGCAAGATCTTCGCCCCCGCGGGGACGCGCATAGATGATCTGGTGGTCAAGGGCAAGGTGACCATCATCAATCTCAAGGGCACGGTCCCGGAGATCGCCGAGCTGATCGTGAACCGTATCTGCACCGCGCTGTTCGAGCTGCGAAAGATGGGTAAGATACCGCCCATGATGCTGGTGGTGGAGGAGGCCCATAACTATTGTCCTCAGCAGGGGCTGGCCGCGTCCTCCAAGATATTCCGCACCATCGCTGCCGAGGGCCGCAAGTTCGGTCTTGGCCTCACTATCATTAGCCAGAGGGCGGCTAAGATCGACAAGAATGTTCTCAGCCAGTGCAACACGCAGATGATACTCAAGGTGACCAACCCCAATGACCTCAAGGCCATAACCGCCTCCGTGGAAGGCCTGACCGCAGGAATGGCTGATGAGATCCAGAGGCTGCCCATCGGGGTCGCCCTGTGCATCGGCGGGAGCATCCAGATGCCCCTGTTCGTGGAGGTACGGCCCCGGGAGAGCCGCCACGGCGGAGAGAGCGTGGAGATAATACCGACCGAGGATGATGAGGCATGAAGGACATCATTTCCGACGAGAAGCTGGCCAAGTACCTGGACACCACCAAGAGGGCCCTGGACAAGCTCAAGGTAGCGGCCCCGCCGCGGTCCTTCGGGAAGAAACTGGCCGACGACTTCCTCAATATGGCGACCTCCTACTATAACGACGCCCGGCACTTCCGCGAGGTCGGCGACTATGTCAACGCCTTCGCCAGCGTAAACTATGCCCACGGTTGGCTGGACTGCGGGGCGCGCATAGGCCTTTTCGACGTGGGCGAGGACGACAAGCTCTTCACGCTATACGAGTGAGCCCTCAGAGCTCAGGACCCTCGGGCCCAGCAGGTCCAGGGACAATCGGTACGTGGTGCCGAACCGCGACAGTTCACTCTGCATAGCGTCCAGGTCCCCTCGGGCGAAGATTGAGTTTCCTAACATTATCATAGAGGCGTCACCCAGTCTTTCTATCGCCTCCAGGGCGTCCATGACGGGAGGTCCCGCCAGGCCGGAGCGCATGGTGAACTCCCGGCTGGTTCGGAAGAACATGTCCGGGGTAGGGTCCTTGGCCAGCAGGCGATAGCACTCCCTGCCGATGCTATCTATCGTTTTGCGCTTGGTGGGATCCCTCAGCACATCGGAGGTGCGGATGACCGGACCTACCACGGCCGCCACTATGTCCAGCGCATCTGTCAGTCGGTCGATGCGGCCGAAGGGAGGTATACCCTCCCTCCGGCGGAAGGTCATCCCCCCGCGGGACAGGGCGGCCACGTCCCCCAGACCCGTGCCGTTGGCCAGCTCTGCGCGATGGGCTGCGGCGAAGGCCTCCTCCGTCGTCCTTCCCAACGCCTCGGCCATGGCGAAAGCGGTCGCCAGCGCTCCCGCCGCGCTCATGCCGAAGCCAGAACTGATGGGCAGCCCCAGGCTCGCTTCCACCATGATGTCGAAATCCCCCCCTCCCATGAGGTTCTCTAAGACGTCACGCATGACCGGGGCATCGCGCATAACGCCGTCGACGATGAACTCCATCGAGCCATCTCCTGGAAGAACCTCGAGGGTGGCGGTAACGCCCCTGTCGATGCATATGCCCGCCCCCCGGGAACCGGTCCTGAGCGGGTCCTCATGGACGCACGGCACGAAGAAGCCGGTGATATGGCCGGGACAGTAGGCGGTTACTCTCATCCCAGGACCTTGACCGCTTCGTCTAGGACCGCGTCCGCCAGGCCTCGCTTGTCCCCCTCATACTTCTTCCTGCCACCATCCGCGGTGATGATGATCGCCTTGGTGCTCCCCTGCCCGACATCCTCGAGGTCATTGGCCACGATCATATCGAGGCCGTACTCCTTGAGCCTCGACACCGCTCTCTTGGACAGCACCGCCGGGGATACCCCGACCTCGGCCTTGAAGCCCACCAGCACCTTCGTCCGGGGCCTCAGAAGGGGAAGGACCTTGGGCAGGGGGTGCAGTTCGAGGTCCACTGAGCTCTTGCCCGATGGCATCTTGCCAGCGATCTTCGTAGGAGCGTAGTCGGAAAGGGAGGCGGGAACGATGACCACATCGTGATCGACCTCACCGACCATGCTCACCAGGTCCTCCACGGAACGGAAGGACCTGACGGGTATGCCCGTGGGTACGGGAACGGACATCCTCCCGGCCCACAGTTCCACCTCCGCGCCCCTCTGGCGAGCCACTCTGACCATCTCCGCTGCGGTGGCCCCGGTGCCAGTATTGCTAACCACCCTGACGCTGTCCACCGGCTCCTCCGAGGAGCCTCCGATGATGAGCACCTTCCTCCCGCACAGGTCCCCCTTGGAGAACATCGCCAGCACCTTGTCCACGATCTCCTCCACCGAGGCCACCCGTGCCTTCTTGCCGACTAGCACCGGGCCCACCAGCTCGACCCCCATGTCCTTCAGCGCCAGCACGTTTCGCTGCACCGCTGCGTTCTCAAACATCGCCAGGTGCATCGCCGGGGCCACTAACATGAGAGTGTGAGTTCCGATGGCCAGGGTCGCCATGGTGGTCACCGGCGTATCATCGATCCCCAGGGCCATCTTGGATATGGTGTTGGCCGTGCACGGTGACACCAGGAACATGTCCGCCCGTCCAGGGTAATCGCCAAGGAGGCTAACGTGCTCCGTAGCCCCGGTCAGCTTCGTGATCACCGCCCGACCGCTGGCGAACTCCATGGCCTCCGGGGTCATGAGCCTCTGGGCCTCCGGGGTCATGACCACCTGTACCTCCGCCCCGTGGCGGATCAGCTCTCTGACCAGCTCGAAGGATTCCACCGCGGCGATGCTGCCGGTCATGCCCAGTACGATGAGCTTGCCCTCAAGCTCCCGTCCCTTGGCGAACCGGATGGTCTCGGAAGGATGCATGATGGACCAACCCCGCAGGACGTTTTAATATTTACTTACCATGGACATCACCATCCCCAGGACCTCGTCCAGGGGGCGCTCCGCGTCCACCACGATATAGGAGGGATCCTCCTCGGCGATCCTGTCGTACAGGGCGGCCACCTTCTTTAGGAAGGTGATCTTCTCGAACTTCTCCCTCCCCTTCCTGTCCTCCAGCCGCGCCATGGCCTTTGCGGGATCGATCCGCAAAAGGAAGGTCGCGTCGGGGCGGACGATGATAGGCTCGTTCACCCTCTTGAGCCATTCCAGGGTCCCCGGTCCTAGGTGGGGGCGGAGGGTCACGCCCTGATAGGCCAGAGTGCTCCCGACATAACGGTCGCAGACCACGGCTCGGCCCTCCGACGTCCATTTCAGGATCTGAGAGGTATGCTCGGCCCGGTCGGCGATGTACAGGAAGGTCTCGGTGAAGTCGTTCTTCGCATCCCTGTTCCCCCGGCGGACCTGGTCTCCCAACCAGGTGCTGGTAGGCTCGGCCGTGAGCTCCACCTCCCGGCCGGTGGACCGCAGCCTTTCGGCGAAGAGACGGGCGACGGTGCTCTTCCCCGAGCCATCGATCCCCTCGAACACGAAGAAGCGGCCAGAAGGGATACAGCGCGCCTCCGTGACCTGTAGCGTTCTGCCAACGGTGCGATCTTCGATCAACGGGCCATCACCTTCGTTCATGGGCGTTCATCACCTGCGGCCCCGGTCCGGGAGGTCGCACCTCTTGAGGATCTCGAGCAGGCATCCCCTCCTCACGCTCCGTTTGCGGATCACTGCACGTCGGGTACAACGACCGATACTGAACGTCAAGGGTGCCTTGAGCTTGGACCAAGGCTCCCAGATATGCTCGTCCCCGGAACGAGAGCGGTCATCCAGCTATTTATGGTTAGGGTAGGGTGCGGCGGTGGACCCTCATGCGTTCCATTAAGAACGATGAGCGCATGATAACATGAACAAGGCGGGAGCGACCGTGCGCGTTCTTCCGTTGCATGCCTGCCTCCCACCGAAGATGGGTACGACCTTGCTCCACGGGCGTACTGCTGGATATTCGAGGATCCATTAAATGGAAAGGGACGTAGAGAACAGGGAGAAGAGGTACGCGGACATCTATCCGTCCGGCCCCGATCCCGAACGCGGTCCGGGAAGGGATCGAGCCGCTCCGAGCGCACAGCAACCGAATGGACAAGCGATAGGGAAGAGCAGAGGACGTTCCAAGGCCTGGTTGGTCGTCGTGGGGGCGTTGTTTATCGCTGCCGCCCTCCTCGTCGGCCCGGTGCTGGGCCTGCTCAACGGGCCAAACGGAGAGAGCACGAGCATCCCGGTGCTGGTGCATCTGGGACCGGACGACAGGGAGGAGGTCAACGAGGCCTCGGTCGCCCTTTCCTGGTCTTCATATGGTCCGGCCGAGAGCTACTCCCTGCTCATCACCTGCCTGGACCAGTACGGCTTCCGCATGAACCGCTCGTCACCGACCTCCAGCTACGTCCTCCACGAGGTCCTAGCGGACGGAACCTATCGCTGGACGGTGCGGGCCGTGGTCAACGGGAACTATGGTCCTGCGAGCGAGGCCACGACGTTCTCCTTGCGGACGGGGCTGAGGGCGCCGGAGCTGTCCTCGCCGGCGGACGGGAGCGCCTTGTCCAACCGCGTTCCGATCTTGGAGTGGGAGGAGGTCGCCCACGCTGACGAGTACCGCCTGCAGGTCTCCGTCACCCCTGCCTTCACCGACACTATAGTGGATCTCGTCCTGGGCGAGGCCTCGTACGCACCCGAGTTCTCTTTAATGGAGGGTACCACGTACTACTGGAGAGTATCGGCTCATCACATGTCACTGTTAAGCACGTGGAGCGAGACCTGGACCTTCTCTTACAACGTTTTCGTTTTGCCTCCCTCCCTCATCGGCCCCACCGACTCCACCACCGTTCTGGGCAGCGAGGTACTGCTCGATTGGGAAGGGGTGTCCGGGGCGGACAGCTATCAGGTGCAGGTCTCTCCGTCCGATCTCTTCGAGAACCCCACCCTGGATACAACCACCACGGAGAGCGTGTACACCCTATCACAGCCCCTGGTGGAGAACACCACTTACTCGTGGAGGGTGAGGACGTCCGACGATGGGAGGTGGAGCCCCTGGAGCGGCACAGGGCGTTTCTTCCTCGGCGTCGAGGCATTCAATGTAGGATATGAATGGCTCTACGGTGGGCAGGTGTGGTCGATGACCGCGACCATAAACGGTACTGACTATTACCCTCTACATGAGCAGGACCGTTCATTCAACTACAGCTCCTACGTCGACGATGATGATGCCGTCTTGGCGACCATCGCTGAGGACCTGAGGAGCACCGCCCTGCTCAACGGACACGACCCCGTCCAGTTCATCCTGTCCTTCGTTCAGGGCATTCCGTACACCAGCGATGAGACCACCGCCGGCCAGATGGAATATCCCCGTTATCCCCTGGAGACCCTGGTCGATGGAGGGGGGGATTGCGAGGACAAGGTGGCGCTGTTCGCCTCGCTGATCAGGTCCCTGCCGATGGAGAACGACGTGATCATGCTGAAGTACACAAGCCCAGGCGTCTCGGGTCACATGGCCGCAGGCATCTCCGGGGACGTTTATGAAGGTCGGTCGTACACGTACGAGGGTTCTGTATACTATTATTGCGAGACCACCGCTCTGGGATGGGGCATCGGTCAGTTCCCCCAGGAACTGGAGGGTTATGTTGTTCAGGCATTGCCAATATGAGCCGTGGTGGTTTCATCCCCAAGGTCGTGATAAAACAAAACTATGCCCCAGAGGCGTTTTGGACCAGGAAGGAGATGAACGAGGGCAGGGACTCGATATCCTTTATCTCTTTCTTGCACAGCATCGATAGGCGGCTGCGGATGGTGTCATCGTACCGTACATCGTTGGCCTTGAGGGCGTTCCTGAGGAGCTGGGCCAGGTGGCCTCCCTTGCGGTCCCAGTCGGTAAGGATGATGGCCTCCTTCCCCGTTCTCGCCAATTCCTCCGCCACGCCGAAGAGGCCGCGGGCGTCCTGCACCTGTAGGATCTCGCCGCCGATGCCCAGGCAGGCCAGGGCCAGCCGGTCCTTGCGGCCCTCGATGAGGATGACCGTGTTATCCTCCCTTTCCCGCAGCAGGCCGAGCAGCTCCTCCAGCTCCTCCAGCGTCTCCTGGGGATCTCTCATGCACCCTCCAGCTGTGTGCGTGCGCTCTCTAGGTCCAATGGGACCAGGACCGTCTTCTGACGGTCGGTGTGGCCGCGCACGATCTCCACTCTGACACCGAAGAGCTCTGACAGAAGCTCCACCACCGCCCGGTTGGCCCTCCCATCGGTGGGCAGGGCCTGTACCTTCACCACCAGTCGCTTCCTCCATTCATCGACCTCACCGACCTGGGGCCGCTTGGCGTTGGGGGTGACCATGATGTCTACCTCCACGCCGCCCTTGACCGCCCGGAGGACCTCGGAGACATCCATGCGACGGGATGGCTGATGTACGGTGAAAAGGTTTCCGTCCATTGTCCCGTGCCCGGGCTTGACGGCCGGCGCTCCCATCGTCCGCTTGATATCCGCTCATGTCTCCACAGCGGTGACGTTCATCGGGGAAAAAGGACGAGGTGACCGGATACGCTCAAATATGGCCGACAGAATGAACCTCTTGATGACAGCTTCCACGGACAACTTCACTTACGATGACCTCACCGAGGTCGCCCGTAGGGAGCAGCGCAACAAGAACATATCCGACGTCCGCAAGGACCTCTACCAGGCCATGGCGGAGTGCCAGGAGATGCTCAAGCGGGAAAGCGAGCGGGAGTTCGCGACCGATCCCTTCTCCACCAAGTCAAAGCTTGCCAGCAATCAGCTTCTGAAGTTCCAGGAGAAGGCGGCGCAGGTGTTCGGGTTCCGCATGGGCAAGCTGCTGGACATGGCGCTCAGGGCGGCAGAGGGCAATAGGACCGAGACCTCAAGGCTTACGATCGAAGAGAAAGAGATCTATGATGAGGTCCACTCCCTCCTGAAGGAGAAGCGTACCCTGCTGCTCGAGGGGGTCAGGACAAAGGTGGTCGAGGTCGAGGAGCCTTCCCTGGACACGGCGGAGGTCCCGGACATGGTTAGGGAGGCCAAGAGGGAGGAGGTAGAGGAGGCCGCGGCTGTCATGCCTACATACCCTACGCCCGAGGTCACCATTGAGACGGAGGCCGCCGCACCTCCTTCAGATGTTGCGGAGAATGTGCCTGTCGAGGCCGCGGTCAAAGAGGAATGCGCCCCCGTCGCCGCTCCCGCGGCTCCGCCTGCCGCCGAGTTCGTGATCCTCAAGATCCTGGAGGATATTCCGAAGTTCGTTGGTCCTGACCGAACCTACATTCTCCGTAAGGAGGACCTGGTGTGCCTTCCATCGACCATTTCCAGGGCCCTCATCGCCAGGAAGAAGGCGGTGGCCGTTTCCGTCGTTCTCTCCGCCTAAATGATGATGGAGCGTACATCGTCAGGGCACAGCATGCAGTCTATCCTGTCCTCCTTGCATCCCAACGTGCGGGACACCGTGCGCCTTGCCAGGAGCGGGGTGTTGTTGTTCTTGCTGAGGTGAGCAAGGAACACCTTCCGCTTCTCGCTGGACGTGGCCCACAGGGCATGAGCGCAGTCCACGTTGGAAAGATGTCCCCTATCGGACCGGATATCGCTCTTTAGGCGCGGGGGATAGGGCCCGTTGATGAGCATCTGCACGTCGTGGTTGGCCTCGATGATAGCAAGGTCAGCATCCCGGAGGGCCGTGAACACCTCTGCGCCTACTCTGCCCAGGTCGGTCGCCAGGAGGACGTTCTTGTCCCTGTAATGAACGTGGAAGGAGTTGGGATCGGCGGCGTTATGGGAAATGGGAAGGGGATCGATGGAGAGGCAGCCGATCTCGAACCTCGTGCCGGTCTGGAAGAGAATGGTGTCGTGCACCGCACCTATGTTGGAACATGTCAACGTGGAGCGGTTGCAGCATATCGGTATCTTGTACTTACGGGACATGATGCCCGCCCCGCTCACATGGTCGGAGTGCTCGTGGGTCAGAAGGATGGCATCGAGGTCGCAGGGGTCCAGGCCCACGCGGCCCATGAGGTTGGCGATCCGCCTGCCGGAGATGCCAGCATCGAGCATGATCATGGTGTCCTCGGTGCAAATGACAGAACAGTTGCCGTCGCTCCCACTGGCCAGGACGTGCACCTCTATCGAGCTCATCTCATCCCAACCTCTAACGTACTTGGGTTAAAATAACTAGCGACCTGTGGTCACCCAGGAAGACGACGCTTTTGCCCTATCAAGAGTTGCTCGCTAATCGACGTCCGCTGCCTGACCACGATACCAAACAGACGACGTTCCTTGGAACGGTCGCATGTGTCATGGCTTCCCCGATCTCCGCTCGCAGGGCAGTATCCAATGTGTGCTAGATGGTGAGTCTCAACACTCGATCACATTGTTGTCGATGACATCGGCTGAAGCGGGCAAGTTCTTCAATGCTATTGCTCAAATGGGAGGTACCAGCCATCTTGATAGCGCATAAATATAGCTCCTCCCTAGCATGGCGTAACGATATGGCCTAGATCGGCGTTCTTTTCCTGGCCGGTCGGGGCTGGAATGTTCTCCGACATTTTCTGTTCTCTGACCTCACGAGAGTTCAGAAAGACTTATGTATATCGACCATATTTCACGGGCTTACAGGGGGCCCGTAGCTCAGCTAGGTAGAGCAATCGGCTCTTAACCGATGGGCCGAGGGTTCGAATCCCTCCGGGCCCGCTCCCTACATCATCCTTTCATTTTGACATTTTTACTTCTATTGAGCCACTGCCATTGCCTTGTGGCCGTTCCATGCAGCGTGAACAGTTACACTCTCTTGACGGAGTAACGGATGATTAAATTGACCTTGTTCGACCATCATTTGAGCTACTAAACAAAAAATGGAAAAAAGGGTACAAACGCACTAGGCGTCCTCTCGTTGCAACGTAATGAACCCTCGCGAGAGGGCGTTTGGAGGCGGAGCCAGAGGACCAAGCTTTTACTTCTTACCTTCTTTCTTGGCCGGGGGATAGGTTATCCCGTCCTTCTTGGCCATACCATATCCGCCCTTCTCTCGCTCCGCCTCACTGACCTTCTTCTCTTTGTCGGGGGTCTTGATGGGGTATTTGACCTTCTTTGCCATGAGGTCTTCACTTCCTCAATACAGTCATTTTGAACTGATGGCATATATAATGACGGAACGGTCTAGTCATCATTCACATACCATGGCCCTGGACCTTTTTCGGAAACGTAGTGAGGCCAATGGTAGGCATAAGGCCCCGTGTCTCACTTTAGCTCAATCACCACCATGTCGATGTCCTTATCGCTGAGGTTCGTCACCTCGTGTGATTGAGCCTCCATGTAGATGGCCTTGCCTGACCCCAGCTCCATGGTGTCTTCCTTTCCGGAAGGATAGGTCAATTTGACCACGCCCCCGTTCAATACATACACTACATGATCTGGATGTGAGTGCATGGGGGCCTTGTCGCCCGCAGGTATGTGTGCGCTCAACACGCGTACCCGAGCGTTGTCCACCAAAACCCCCGGTGGGTTCATCGCGATATTGGTTACTTCTGGTATCTCTTTCTTGTCCTGCGTCGATCTCAATGTGTCACCTCCGATGCAGTCCTTGGTGCTGCCTGACTGTATTCTTCATCGTTGAGTACTAATAGGTTGCCACGTGGCCAATGTGGCCCCCGAGAGCGATCCTCATTCGCGACGTCCGATCGATATTTTCAAGACAGCCCCCATGCTCACTTCGTCCCTGGATGCCATCGCTCCATATGTCGGGCGTGGGTCTCCAGGTACGCTCCGGGCTTGAACTTGGCATCATAGAACTCCAGGTCCAGGTGGTGCGCTTGCAGGTACATCATGGCCCATATCGTAGGCACCGTCCCCGGGAACTTGCCGAACGTGTCCAGGATGTACTGGCACATGAGGCTCACACACTCCCGGAACTCCGTGGAATGCCTTTGGGCCGAGCCCCGGACCAATGGGCTTTCTCTCCACGGTCCGGGCGTATCGCGGTGGAACGGTCCGCCCCCGTTGAACTTACGCGAGATCACTTTGTCGACCGCCTCCCTCATGTCCTTGCAGTGCGGGGGGCAGGCGCCTTCGAAATGCCCCTCCAGTCCAGTAGGGTTGGGGAGAGGCCACCGGGGATCGGTATCGAATCGGAATCCCAGTCCCGGGACGTCCGGATCGCCGCTCGCGCCCAGTACGCTGAAGGGGTTGATGCCGTCGAACATCCAACCGCCCAGGCCCATGGCCTGGAGCTGCAGCATCCCTGCATAGCACGACGTTCCGATCTCCACCGACGCCTCCGTGACCACCTGGGTCTCCAGGAAGGAGAGGGGGTACGTTTTGTCCAGGTAGATGATATCGGAGAATCTACTAAGTTCCGGCACCTGCGTATGGTTTATGTCGTCGTAGATTCCCATTCCGTTCTTCACAAGGTAGCAGAGACCGAGTATCATATGCTGGGCCAGGTCCGCCACCGGTATCACCAGAAGGCTCCCCGGCCGGTTGACGCACCAGTGGTTGTGCGATTCTATATGGGCTTCCACAGGCGGTAGTTGGAGGCGGCCGTCACTGATCTTCTCAACAGACGGCAGGTAACCCTTGAACGCATCCGGGGCGCACCTATCGGCATCAACGGTGGGCGGTTCGGTCTCCGACACCCGAACCCCACCATAATACACCGTCGTTCGTTCAGGATGGTCATCATCACCTGCCCTGGCGCAGGTCTCCTCGATCCTGTCAAGAGGCGGCCCGTCACGTGATGGCATGTGGTAAATGCCGTCATCATCGGTGTAGAACACCTCGCTGGTATGGAAGCCCGCGGCCGAGGGGAAGGTCCTCCCCCAGGCCGAGCCCGAGTAGTTCGGCAGGAAGGGCGCGTACTGGGGGTTGTGGGAGATCATGTAATGCCATCCGGTGATGCCGCTGACCGCCGACAGCACCATCTCCTTCTCGATGCCCTCCAACGGAAGTGGTGGTTTGGAGGAGCAGTAGCGCAGCATGCCATCAGGTATCTCGGCCCCGAGGGAGAAGCGGCGGGCCCTTCGGCCCTGAAGGGCATCGTTCAGAGGGAACCTGAGCGCATCGTCAAGTCCAGGAGGTAGAGGATTGCTCATGGTTAGGAGTTGGAACGCCCATGAGTTATCCCTTGCGGTCGCATCAGCAACATTTATCCATGATATGCCATCTCCCTTTTAGCGAGAGGCGAGGACATGCACTACGTTTACTTCATTGGAACTGCCGGAAGCGGCAAGAGCTCTCTGGTCCAGGCGTTCAGTGAGTGGCTGGACGTAAATGGGATCAGCAGCATCATCGTCAACCTGGACCCCGGCGCGGACTTCATCCCCTATGAGGCCGACGTGGACATCAGGGACTGGATCCACCTGGACGAGATCATGGCAGAGTACTCGCTGGGTCCCAATGGAGCTCAGATCGTGGCCTCGGACCTGATGGCGGTGAACGCCAAGGAGTGGGTGCCGGTGATAAAGTCCATGGAATCCGACTACTGCCTCATCGACACCCCCGGGCAGATGGAGTTGTTCGCCTTCCGCCAGTCCTCCAACGCCCTGGTGGAGGAGCTGGGTCGGGAGGACAGCATCCTGGTGTTCCTTTCGGACCCTACCCTGGCGCGCACCCCTAATGGGTTCATTTCCGATATGATGCTCTGCGGGATCACCCAGTTCCGGTTCTCCCTCCCCATACTCAACGTCCTCTCGAAGTCGGACCTGCTCAAGGAAGAGGAGCTGGAGGAGCTCTCCATATGGTCACGGGACGCTTATGCTCTCTATAATGCCCTAACCGAGAAGGATATGTCATCCCAGGCGATCATCAGCGCCGAGTTCCTGAAGGCGATGGAGAACGTGGGCATGTACAAGGAGCTGACCCCCGTGTCCGCTATGGAGGGTACGGGCATGGAGGACATCTACAACACGGTCCAGCAGTACTTCGAGGGCGGAGAGGACGCAGGGTCCCGACCCTCTTTAGAGTAGGGCTTCGCCGGCCTGAGAGAAGTTCTGCTGGTCAGCGGCCACCAGTTGGAAGGTCACCTTCAGCTTGCCCCTGTCCACGAAGACCAAGGAGTCATAGAGCATGGAGCGGTAGACCGGCCTCTCCCTTCCCCGGGCATCATAGCGATAGGATACCTTGGCCACGAGCCCCTTCTTCTCCAGAACGCGCAGTCGGGAGAACACATGCGCTATCGGTACCCCTGTTACCTTGCATATCTCTAGTGCTGAGAGCGGACGGTTCAGAACTGCCAACAGGATCTTTGCTGACTTCTCGTCCACAAAGACCTTGGCAGCTCCCATGACCTTCATCGTACATTGACTAGATAACAGGCTATATAACAGGTTAGACGTCAGTCCGCTATACTGATTATCAGGCACAAGAATATTTTTTCAAGCGGAAAAGAGAAGACAAAAAGATAGAATTAAAAGAAGGTTGGAAAAGGGTTTTTATGCGAACATCACACCGGATTCCACGATCTTCGACGCTTCGTTATCCAGGACCTTAATGATAGCCCTCTCGAAGTCGCTCATGCTGATGTGGTCGCGGTTGTCGCGGATGGCGAACATGCCGGCCTCGGTGCAGATGGCCTTGAGGTCCGCGCCCGTGGCGCCATCGGCCTTCATGGCCAGCTCGGAAAGGGTGATGTTCTCGTCGATGGCCATCTTCTTGGTGTGGATCTTGAGGATCTCCAGTCTGCCCTCGTAACCGGGGATGGGGATCTCTATGATCCTGTCGAACCTACCTGGTCTCAGGAGCGCCTCGTCGAGGATGTCCGGACGGTTGGTGGCCCCGATGATCTTGACCTCCCCGATAGGGTTGAAGCCGTCCAGCTCCGACAGGAGCTGCATCAGGGTCCTCTGGACCTCGCGGTCGCCGCTGGTAGCGACCTCCAGCCTCTTGGCGCCGATGGAATCAAGCTCGTCGATGAACACGATGCTGGGGGCCTTCTCCTTGGCCAGCTCGAACAGCTCGCGGACAAGCCTGGCACCCTCACCGATGTACTTCTGCACCAGCTCGGAACCCACGAAGCGTATGAATGTAGCGTTGGTCTGGTGCGCCACGGCCTTGGCTAGCAGGGTCTTACCCGTTCCGGGGGGACCGACCAGCAGGACTCCCTTAGGAGGCTCGATACCGACCTTCTTATACAGCTCAGGCCGGAGCAGGGGGTCCTCCACGGCCTCCCTGACCTCTAGGATCTGCTCCTCCAGGCCACCGATCTCCCCGTAGGAGATCTCCGGCTTCTCGATTATCTCTGCACCGATGACGATCGGGTCTAGGGAGGGAGGCAGAACGCCCATGACCGCCAGGGTTTGCTTGTTGAGAGCGACCCTCGCGCCCACGATAAGATCCTCGCTGGGAACGTACTCGGAGGTAGATACGATGAAGTCCGGGCCTGTGGAGCTCTTAACGATGACCCTTCCGTCGGCGAGAACATCCTTGATGGCGCCGATAATTAGAGGAGGGGACTTAAGTCTCTCCATCTCCGCCCTCATGCGCTTGAGCTCCTTCTGCAGTCGGAAGAGCTCGCTCTCGACATAGCGCTTCTCTCCCTCTACCCGTCTTATTTCCTCCAGGAGCTCGCCGTTACGCCTCTCGAGGACCTCGATCTTGTCCCTCATCTCGGTCACAAGCTCTTCCAGCTGGGGTTCTTTCAACATGTCACCTCGGCAACGCTTAATTAAGGCCTTAGCTATAAGACCGTTTCGCCTATAAAGCCGATGGAGCCAGACAGGTAGGGCGGTCGTTTATCAGGCCGAGCGGGCTTTTACCCGTCGATGTGAATATAGTGTGCATTGTGATTTATAAAATTATTCATAAAATTCCCATGCTCCGTACGGTCACGTTCAGTATCAAAAAAGAGTTCACTCAGCACGAGAATAAAATATATTCCAGAACATTTAATTGAACCTTCTTCATTTCCAAAAAACGCTTTTTGGGTGGTTCTCAACTCCCGTTCTTCAAAGATGTTATATCATCGTTGAATTATTGCGAACTGAACGATCATGTTGTGCGAGATGTGCGGTAAGGAATCAGATTTCACCAAGACGATTTTCGTGGAAGGTACCAAGCTCACAGTCTGCAAGGAGTGCTCCCGCTTTGGGGAGAGCCCGGACGGAAAGGGCGGGGGGGCGAAGCGGGGAACCACCGTCGCCCCCAGCCGCACCATGGTGACCGAGAGGCTGGAGGCTCGGGAGCGCAGGATGCGTACCCGGTCCATCTACTCCGACGAGGAGACCACGGACCTCATACCGGAGTACTCCAAGGTCATCCGCGAGGCCCGGGCCGCCCGGGATTGGAAGCAGGAGGACCTTGCGGCCAAGCTGAACGAGAGGGCAAGCGTCATTGCCAAGCTGGAGAACGGGACCATGCGGCCGAACGACGCCCTCTTGAAGAAGCTCGAGCACGAGCTGGGGGTGAAGCTCACGGAGAAAGTGTCGGTGGTGAAGCCAGAGGGTGGCCGCTCTACGGGCAAGACCCTCACCCTGGGCGATATGATCAAGAAGAAATGAGCCTCACCGGCTCAGTATCTCTTTTTTTACCGGTTCCAGGTAAGAGGTAACATCGATGCCCAGGTCCCTGGCGACCAGCACCGCGGCGACCTCCACGTCAACTCCCAGGCGCTCCTGGGTGCGGTTGATGCGTGCCACCGCGTCCCGCTTCTTCAGCCCGCCCTTGTCGGAGATGAGCTGCACCAGCTGCGCGAAGATGGAGATCTCCTCCTTCTCCGCGCTCAACACCGCCTTGGTGGGTCGGAAGGACAGGGACGCCTCGATGTCCTTGATGTCGAAGTTGGGCTTGAGGAACTCCTCCGTGCGGACAAGGAGCCCCTTCTTGACGGATACGTCCAGGAGCATCTGTGCCTCCTTGGGCGTGAACCACCGGTAGTCGAAGGAGACCGTCAGCATGAACTCGGTCTCGGTCATCACGTTCTTGCCCTTGCGCTTGAAGAGCACAGCCAGACAGGTCTCCAGTTCACCCATTGTCTTCCCTCCGCCAACAAGGGGACTTACAATGCCAGGAGATATATCCATCTTTCCTTACATGCAAGCCGCTCAGAAGTCCTTCCAGCGCTGACGGTGGTTGAACACGGGTTTCTCGATCTCCATGATAGCCGGTGGCTGAAAGCTCCTCTCCCGTATCTCATCGTAACGGGCAAGATCGCAGGTCCTATTGTAGGAGAGGTGCATGAGGTAGATGAACCACAACAGGTAGGCCAGAGTAATAACGACGACTGAAGGCCAATATACCAGGTACATAAGGGCCACGCTCGCTACCATGATGAGGCCCAGACATGACGCGGTGGCGACATAATGGCTCACCGTCCTCTCCACCCCCTCCTTCACTCCCAGGTTGGAGTAGTCCACCTTGGTCACCACGTTCAGGAGGTCCTTCTGCAGCAGATACCATATCAGCACCACCGAGCTGATCGCCAAGTAGTACAGGACCAGCCCTGGGAGCCCAGGTGTTATGGCCACCGCCATCACCAGGACCAGGAATGCGATGAAGGCGAGGAGGAGGGAGCGGGAGAGGGTGAACACCCTGCTCCCGGGCATGACCATCTTGTTGAAGGTCCGGGAGATCACTCCTGCCCCGTAGGTCATGAACCGCGGGGCTTTCCGGGCAACCCAGTCCGCAAGCGAAAAGGCCTTTCGTATGTATAGGGGACACAGAACGCTCATGATAAAGGTCACGGCCCCGGCGATCGGGTAAAGCTCCGCCCCCTTGGTGGCCCCCGCCGCCTGGCTCCCCACGCTGGCGTACATTATGGACTCTCCCCCTCGGGCGCTGAAGGAAGCTCCCACAGAGGTGGCGGCCCGCCGTCCGAAGCCCACGAGGTAGGCCAGTGCCGACATGATAAGGATCTCGTCGACGGTAATGAGCACCACCGCAATGACTATGATGACCCAGACCGAGCCGAACAACGATGGGTCTATCAGCATCCCGAAGGCCACAAAGAACATGGCCACGAAGGCATCCCGCAGCGGCACGATGATCCGCTCTGCCCGGAGGGTGATCTTGGACTCGGCGAAGGTCATGCCAATGAAGAACGCCCCTATCAGCGCCGGCACCCCGCACAGTTCGGCAAAGGCCGCCGACAGGCAGATAGCTCCCAGCATGAACAGGACGAACATCTCGTCGCTCTTCATCCTCTGCAGGCGGGCGATGACCCGCGGTACCACAACTGCAGCCATTATGATGAAGAACAGGAAGAACGCCCCCAATCCCATGAGCATGCTGGAGACCGTGAAGTCAGCGTCGGTGTGGATCACCAGGCCGCCCACGATGGTCAGGAAGAGCATGGAGATGAACTCCTCTAGGATGATCATGCCTAACAGGAACTCCGTCTCCGGCCTCTCCAAGCGCCCCAGCTCCATGAGGGTCTTCATGGCTACCGCCGAACAGCTCATGGCCAGCACCGAGGCCAGGAACAAGGTGTCGATGAGCGGCCATCCCAGGCCCGTCGCCAGCAGGATTCCGGTGAAAAGGTTCACGCCCACATCGATGATGGAGAGGATCACCGCAGGCCCCTTGACCCGTCTGATCTTGTCCAGGGAGAATTCCATGCCCACGAAGAAGATGAGGAGTATCAGCCCCAGCTCGGATATGGTCTCGATAAACTCCGTTTCCTGTATGATGCCATTGTAGGTGAAGTCCCCGATCTGGAAGTGAAGATAGGGGCCGATGATCACCCCTGCGGCGATGTATCCCAGGATAACGCTCTGTCTGGACCTCGAGGCGAGGAGGGCCCCGATGAAGGCCACCATCAAGATGAGCCCTATCTCCAGCATCAGACCGCTATATTCCATCTACATCGCCAGATAAGTGACGGACGGGCTGCTGAAGGGTCACCTATCGGTACCATCCAGCCGTGAGCGGAGGAGGTTCAACCTCGCCCGCGCGTAACCCGGCTCCAGTGCATCCCGTAATGAGTAACGTATAGCGGGTAAAATATGTTTCCCGCCGAGAGGCGAAATATGAAAAGTAGGCGTTTACACACCTTACCAAACCTGTCTCGGGAGCCAGCCCCTGACATCTGGCCAGTCATGATACTGTTTCTTCCCATGGAATACAAGGGGAGAACTGAACATACGCTATTCTTATATAGAAGAACAAACATTCAACGCAGGCTTAGCTAGACTTTAGCTTCGTATATGAAAGATTATTGGAGGTAAATGCATGGGAATGGGAAACACACCTATACTCATCCTCAAGGAGGGTACGAAGAGAGACCGGGGCAAGGACGCTCAGTACAACAACATCATGGCCGCTAGGGCCATCGCTGACGCAGTCCGCAGTACCTTGGGACCCCGTGGGATGGACAAGATGCTCGTAGACAGCCTGGGGGATGTAGTCATTACCAACGATGGCGTGACCATCCTCAAGGAGATCGACGTCGATCACCCCGCGGCCAAGATGCTCGTGGAGGTCGCCAAGACCCAGGACACCGAGGCCGGAGACGGTACCACCACCGCTGTGGTCTTGTCCGGTGAGCTCCTCAAGAAGGCCACCGACCTGATAGATTCTAACATTCACCCCACCATCATCGCGGGCGGCTACAGGCTTGCCTGTACCAAGGCCCAGGAGATCCTGGACGAGGTCGCGATGCCTATCGATGTCAAGGACAAGAAGGCCCTGAAGGTCGTTGCCGAGACCTCGATGATCTCCAAGTCCGTGAACGCCTCCCGTGAGTACCTCGCTGACCTTGCCGTGAAGGCGGTCACCGCGGTCGCCGAGCAGGAAGGCAAGAAGTGGAACGTGGACATGGACAACATCCAGATCGTGAAGAAGACCGGCGGGTCCACCGAGGACTCCGAGTTCATCCAGGGTATCATCCTGGACAAGGACCCGGTCCACCCCCAGATGCCCCGGAAGCTGGAGAAGGCCAAGATCGCCCTTCTCGACGTGGCCATCGAGGTCCAGAAGACCGAGGTCGACGCCAAGATCGAGATCACCGATCCCAGCCAGATGCATGCCTTCCTCGAGGAAGAGGAGAACATGCTCCGCAAAATGGTCAAGGCCATCAAGGAGGCCGGAGCCAACGCGGTGTTCTGCCAGAAGGGTATCGACGACCTTGCCCAGCACTTCCTGGCCAAGGAGAAGATCATGTCCCTCCGCCGTGTCAAGAAGTCCGATATGGAGAAGGTCGCCAAGGCCACCGGCGGCGTCATCATCACCAAGATCGAGGAGCTGACCGCTGATGAGCTGGGAAGCGCCGCTTTGATCGAGGTCCGCGCCATGGGCGAGGACGACATGACCTTCGTCACCGGCTGCAAGAACCCCAAGGCCGTGTCCCTGTTGCTGAGAGGCGGCACCCAGCATGTCGTCGATGAGGTCGAGAGGTCCCTGGATGACGCCATGAGCGTGGTCGCGGTCGCTATCGAGGACGGCAAGACCGTCACCGGCGGCGGAAGCTCCGCCGTGGAGATCGCCATGAGGCTCCGCGAGTACGCCGCTTCCATCGGAGGACGCGAGCAGATCGCCATCGACGCCTATGCTAGCGCCCTGGAGGTCATTCCCACCGCTCTCTCCGAGAACGCTGGCCTGGACCCCATCGACATCCTCATCAACATGAGGAAGGCCCACAAGGACGGCAAGGTCAACGCCGGTCTCAACGTCTACACCGGCAAGGTCGTGGACATGAAGGACCTGAAGGTCATCGAGCCCATCAGGGTCGGTCGCCAAGCCATCAACTCCGCCACCGATGCCGCGGTCCTCATTCTCAGGATCGACGACGTAATCGCCGCCAAGGGATACCACACCCCCGGCGGGGGCGCTCCTGACATGGGCGGAATGGGCGGAATGGACGAGGACTGAGAACTCATGGGGGTCGTCCCCCCACTCCAAACCCCTTAACATTTCTCAACAAACGACCCACGATCCAAGGACGGTGATGGGATGGAGAAGGCGCAAGGGTCAGAAGCGAACGGAAGCGGGTCCATTGACCCCGACCAGCAGCTGTCTTCGCTGCAAGAAGAGATCCAATCAGAGCGGAAAGAGAAGGAGCGCCAGGCGAAGCTGGCTGCAGAGTACCTGGACACCGCAAAGCGGGTCCAGGCGGAGTTTGACAATTACAAGAAGAGGACCCAGCGGGAGAAGGAGGACATCGTCAAGTACGCCAATCAGCGGCTTCTTTCCGACCTGCTCCTGGTGTTCGATGATTTCGAAAGGGCCCTGACCTCCCAATGCTCCGAGGAACAGCTGCGGGAAGGCATCCACAAGGTACGCGAAAACCTCGCCGCCCTGATGGCGGAGAACGGCCTGAAGGAGATACCCTGCGAGGGCAAGTTCGATCCAACCATCCATGAGGCATTGGCCGTGGGAGAGGGAGAGGATGGCAAGATCCTAGAAGTGTTCCAGAAAGGTTACTACCTCGGCGACAAGGTGCTGAGGTGTTCTAAGGTAATGGTAGCGAAGAGAATGGGTGATGACAATGGCTAAGATAATCGGCATAGATCTAGGTACCAGCAACTCAGCGGCCGCAGTGATGGAGGGCGGTAGGCCCACGATAATTCCCAGCGCGGAAGGGACCAGCATAGGCGGGAAGGCCTTTCCCTCATACGTGGCGTTCACGAAGGATGGTGAGCTCTTGGTGGGAGAGCCTGCCAGGAGGCAGGCGATCACCAACCCCGAGGGGACCATCGCCGCCGCCAAGAGGAGGATGGGGACGGACCACAAGTTCAAGGTCCATGGCAAGGAATACACGCCTCAGCAGATCTCCGCTTTCATCCTGCAAAAGATCAAGCGTGATGCCGAGGCCTTCCTCGGCGACACCGTGGACAGGGCGGTCATCACCGTACCCGCTTACTTCAACGACAACCAGAGGCAGGCCACCAAGGACGCAGGGGCCATAGCCGGCCTGGAGGTGGTGAGGATAATAAACGAGCCCACCGCCGCTGCTCTGGCTTACGGCCTGGACAACATCAAGCAGTCCCAGAAGATCATGGTCTTCGACCTCGGCGGGGGAACCCTGGATGTCACCATAATGGAGTTCTCCGAGGGCGTGTTCGAGGTCATATCCACATCCGGCGACACCCAGCTGGGGGGCACGGACATGGACCAGGCCCTGATCAACTTCGTGGTTGTGCAGTTCAACAAGGACACTGGTATCGATCTCACCAAGGACAAGATGGCCATGTGGAGGGTCCGTGAGGCCTCGGAGAAGGCCAAGATCGAGCTGTCCTCGACCATGTCCACAGAGATCAACCTCCCCTTCATAGCCGATCAGAACGGGCCCAAGCACCTGGCCATGAGCATCACCAGGGCCAAGCTTGAGGAGCTCATCAACCCGATAGTGGAACGGTGCCGGGCGCCCTTGACCAACGCCATGCGCGATGCCAAGCTCACCCCGGAGCAGATCAACAACATCATCCTTGTAGGTGGACCCACCCGCATGCCCATCGTCCAGAGGTTCGTGGAGAACGTGGTGGGCAAGAAGATCCAGAGGGGCATCGACCCCATGGAATGCGTGTCCATGGGTGCTGCCATCCAGGGAGCTGTACTTTCCGGAGAGGTCAAGGACATCCTTCTGCTGGACGTGACCCCCCTGTCCCTCAGCGTGGAGACCCTCGGCGGAATCGCTACCAAGCTAATCGAGCGAAACACCACCATACCCACCCGCAAATCGCAGGTCTTCTCCACCGCTGCCGACTACCAGCCCAGCGTGGAGATCCACATCGTTCAGGGAGAGAGGGAGATGGCCGCCGACAACGTGTCCCTGGGCAAGTTCCAGTTGACCGGCATACCGCCTGCGCCGAGAGGCGTTCCTCAGATCGAGGTCACCTACGACATCGACGCCAACGGCATCATCAGCGTGTCCGCCAAGGATCTGGGGACCGGCAAGGAGCAGAAGATCACCATAACCGCCACCAACAAGCTGTCCAAGGACGAGATCAACAACATGGTGAAGCAGGCCGAGCAGTTCTCCGAGGAAGACAAGAAGCGCAAGGAGAAGGTGGAGACCCTTAACCAGGCGGACACCCTGCTGTACACCACCGACAAGACCATCATCGAGCTGGGGGACAAGGTCACCGCCGAGGAGCGGGACAAGATCAAGCAGGCCAGTGACGAGCTGCGGGAGGTCCTGAAGTCCGATGACCTTGAGGCCATCAAGGCCAAGATGGACGCCCTAGTCAAGGAGATGTCCACGGTGTCCACGCGCATCTACCAGGCCGCGGCCGCGGAGCAGCAGGCCCAGCAGTCGCAGGCCCCACCCCCCGGGGACGATAAGAAGGACCAGGGCGGGAAGGGCGATTTCACGGACGCCGATTATCACATCGTCGACTGAGCCTCACGGAAGCTGACCGATGACACAACGGGACTACTACGAGGTACTGGGTCTCTCCAAGGGAGCCAGCGTCGAGGAGATCAAGAAGTCGTACAGGAAGCTGGCGATGCAGTACCATCCGGACGTCACCAAGGAGGACCGCAAGGTCGCCGAGGAGAAGTTCAAGGAGATCTCCGAGGCCTACGAGGTCCTCGTGGACGATAAGAAGCGGGGACTGTACGACCAGTATGGGCACGCTGGGGTCAACTCCCAGTTCCAGGACGGCTCGTTCAACTGGAGCGACTTCTCCCACATGGGGGACCTGCGGGACATCTTCGGCGATGGAGGGGGCTTCGGCTCCATTTTCGACATGCTCTTCGGACGGCAGACGTCACACCGCTCCGGGGGGCGCGATGCGCGCATGGACGTAGAGATATCCCTGGAGGATGCGTTCAAAGGGATCAAGAAGCGCATCACCGTGCCCAAGTTCGATAATTGTCCCAAGTGTCAGGGGACGGGCGCCAAGGACGGCAAGGTGGTGCCCTGCCCGGACTGCAAGGGCTCGGGACAGGTGAGAGTGGTCCAGAGCAGAGGCTTCAGCCAGTTCGTCCAGGTCGGCCCATGCCGACGCTGCCGGGGCACGGGGCGCTCGGTTGCCAACATCTGCCCGGAATGCGACGGCCGGGGCAAGATGCAGCGGAGCTCCCACATCGATATCGACATACCCGCGGGCGTAGAGACAGGCTCCCGGCTCCGTATCCCCGGGGCCGGTGAGGCTGGCGGTCCTGGCGAGCCCAACGGGGACCTGTACGTGGTCCTGCACGTCAAGCAGCACCCCCAATACGTCCGTGAGGGCGCTGACCTGATAATGGATCAGCCCATCAGCTTCCCCCAGGCGGCCCTGGGCGCGGAGATAGAGATACCCACGCTCGATAAGAAGGCGCGCGTGTCCATCCCTCCGGGGACGCAGCCGGATACCGTCTTCCGGCTCCGTGGCTCGGGGATGCCCATACTTAACGGCAGCACCCGAGGGGACATGTACGTCCGGGTGAAGGTTAAGGTGCCAGAGAAGCTCACCAATGATCAGAAGGATATTTTGAAACGCTTCGCGGAGACCGAGGGGGAGGACAAGTCCATGCTCGGCAAGTTCAAGAAACGCCGTTAGTGGAAAGGATGATGTAGCCCATGCCCTCTCCCCCCGAGGGCTAGAATGCTTAAAGACAGCTTCCCGAGGGGGCTGGACCGAAGGGTCTGGTTGTTATGTAGCGGTCGGATCATCTCCACGACCGGCTTCTCCATCGTACTGCCCTTCCTGGCCATCCATCTGAACCGTGATCTCGCCCTGTCCATGGGCGAGGTGGGCATGGTCTTCCTGGTCATGGCCGTGGCCGGCGCCTTCGGCCAGATCCTGGGTGGAGAGCTGGCGGACCGCATAGGCCGGAGACCGGTGATGTTCGCCTCCATGGGCCTTCGGGGCCTGGTCTTTTTGCTACTGTTCGGTGCCTTCCTGCTCCATAGTGATATCTGGGGCATTACTGTCCTGCTGTCGGTGTCCAACGCCCTGGGGTCCTTATTCGATCCAGCCAGCAGCGCCATGATAGCGGACATCGTGGAGCCGGGCCGAAGGCTGGAGGCCTACGGGATACTCCGCATCGGGCAGAACATCGGCTGGACGTTGGGGCCCCTGATCTCCGGCCTCATGATAGTCCTCCTCCCCTTCTCCTATCTCTTCTTGATGACGGCCATGACCTGCAGTATTGTGGGGCTCGTCATCCTGCTGCTGGTCAAGGAGCCGGCGCGGGTCGCGGTGGGGCACGATCGCTTTCACCCCCGCGACCTTCTCAAGATATGGCACAACAAGGCGTTCTTTATCTTCTGCCTCGCCTCCCTTCCTCTGGGCATAATACTGGGGCAGCTGTCATCAACCTTCTCGGTGTTCTGCGTGAAGGACATGGGCATACCTGAGGCCGGAGTCGGCTACATGTATGCGCTCAACGGCATCATCGTGGTTCTCCTTCAGTTCCCCATGACCCGCCTCATCAGCCACTATCGCATGCCCCTGGTCCTGTCCGCCGGTTCCCTTCTGTACGCCCTCGGCTATTTCCTGGTAGGCCTTACCGATATCGGATGGGTCCTTCTGATCACGGTCATCATCATAACCTTGGGGGAGAATACCGTCTCGCCGTCCAGCACCGCTATGGTGGCATCGTTGAGCCCTGAGGACGAGAAGGGTCGCTACATGGGCGTGTACGGCATTTTCTTCTACTTCGGCTGGTCCCTGGGACCGACGGTAGGAGGTGTGCTTTACGATCTCCTGCACGGCAGCCCCTTCGCGCTGTGGTCGGCGGTGGCCTCCATCGCCATGGTGAGCGTTATTGGCTTCCTAATCCTGGGACGTTCGCCGTCGGGAGCGTCCCCCCGACCTACTGGCCGGATGGGAAGGGCAAAGGGTTAAGCCATCCGCCCTAATTAGTAATCTGGATGAAGGTCATCGGGATAATGACCAAGAACTTCAACTTCTTCTATGAGCTGGTCCACCTGCTCCGGGAATCTAGGGAACACTTTGTCGCCCTCGACTTCGATGACGCCATACCGGAGAACGTGGGCGTGATCGTCACCACCGTAGAGGAGAGGCCAAGAGTACGCTTCCGGAAGGTGGTGGCGAACGACCAGCCGGACATGGCGCTCTCCATCGCCCGCTCCCAGCTCAAGGGACGGGAATCCTTCACCACCCTGGTGGCCGGTATCGATCCCGGTTCCCGTCCAGGTCTGGCGATGATCGGGGACGGAAGGGTGCTGATCGCCGAGACCGTGTCCTCCCCGGAGCAAGTGGCCAATGAGATCGTCCGCTACGGTCGTAACTTCCGGCACTCCCGCATCATCGCTCGCGTGGGCCACGGGGACCGGACCAACCGCAACCGCATCATCCGCTCGATATGGAACATGGTGGACGACGTGGAGGTGGTGGATGAGACCAGCACTACCCGAAGGACAGAGGAGCCGGACGCCGATGCCGCCATCTCCATCGCCCTGGGCTGCGGTTACCGACTGCCGTTCCCTCCGGAGGTGAAGCCCACGCCCGGAGAGGTTAGGGACATTCAGCGGCAGAGCCGTATTGAGAGCGGCGGCCGGGTCACCATCTCCTACGACCTGGCCGAGGCCGTGGCCAAGGGAGAGATCAGTCTGCCGGAGGCGCTCCGGGCGCAGGACAGAACGTGCGCTCGATGACCGTCGTCCTGTTGATGTACGGCAGCTTCGCCAGGATCATTCCCTCGATGCTCACGGGGTTGAGCTTCCGCGACAGCTCCACCGCCTGGTCGAGCTTGGCCTGGGTATCGGCATAGATGGTGAGAATGGCCTCCCCATCGTCCACGCGGTTGCCGCGCTTCTTGTGCAGAAGGACCCCCGCTCCCTTGTCCCGGGGCGATCCCGCGGCCCGGGCTAGGGCCACGATCTCCTTGTTGCGTATGGAGTTGACGTAGCCGCACATGGTGGCGGTGATGTCGTGAGTGAACTTGCCCACCCGGATGTCCGTCGAGCGGATGTTGGGGTCCCCTCCCTGCGCGGCGACTATCTCGCGGAACTTGTCCAAGGCCTTGCCGGACATGAGTATCTCCCGGGCCTTGGCCTCCCCGCGCTTCATTCCCGCCATCTCCAGTAGCATGCCCGCCATGCCGCAGGCCTTCTCGATCACGCTGCTGGGGTGGAGCTCACCCTCCAGGATGGCTATGGCCTCGCGGGCCTCCAATGCCGGCCCCACGGCCCTCCCCACCGGCTGCTCGCCATAGGTAATAGCGCACTCCACGTGCATGCCCAGACGCTCCCCGAGGTCCACGAAGTCCTTGGCGTAGGCCTGGGCCTTCTCCATGGTCGGCACCTTTGTTCCGGCGCCCATGGGGATGTCGATTACCAGGAACTCCGTCCCCACCGCCTTCTTCTTGCTCATGACCGATGCCAGGAGCTGAGCGTGGGGATCGATGCCCAGCGGGTACTCCACCTTTATGATGAGGTCGTCTGCGGGGGCGAGGTTCACCGATCCCCCCCAGGCCAGGCTGCCGCCGGTGGTCTCGGCGATGCTTCGCAGCTTGTTACCGTCGAAGTCCACCCGGGCGAAGACCTCCACTATGTCCGAGGTCCCCGCCGCAGAGCTGATGGCCCGCGAGGAGGTCTTGGGGATCAGCAGTCCTGCCGCCGCCACGATGGGCACCACTATCAGGGTGATCTTGTTCCCAGGGCAGCCGCCTACGGAGTGGAAGTCGTACACGGGGGACCGGTCGAACTTTATGGTCTCGCCGGTCTCCACCATTGCCTGCGTCAGGTCGGCCGTCTCCCGAAGGTTCATGCCGTTTATGTACAGGGCGGTGACGTATGCGGTTAGCTCGATGTTGCTGAGGTTATGGGTGGAGATATCGTTGACGATGGCGCGGATCTCCTCGGTGGAAAGCTCCTTGCCGTTCATCTTCTTCTTGATGAACTCGATCGACTCGGGCTTGGATGTGGCCACCACCTCTATGGCCTCGTCAGGGTCGGGCCCCAGGGTCTCCCAGGCCTTGCCCAGGATGCCCACCTCGCCCTTGTTGACGACTGTGTCAGTGGTCTGCACCAAGGTCACCGCGGAGCTGCGCTCGTGCTTGATGCGGACCCTGTCCTGCTCCCTGACACCGATCTCCAGCGCATCCTCCGTGTGCAGTACCGCGGTGTACTCTGCTGACTCCATATCTACGTACTTCGCCTTAAGCTGCATTTCTATCCCCACTTGTTTATCGCTTCCCTGAGCTCCTCATGGTCCTGAGAGTATACCGAGAACGGGATGCCCTCGTAAGCGGCATCGACCGCCTGGGCCATGGCCCGGGCCCCGCCCCGCACCCCTCCAGGGTGACCAGCGACGCCCCCGCCCGCCTGTATCTGCACATCAGGACCGGTTATCTTCATCAGTGGCTCTATGAGCGCGGGATGCATCCCTCCAGAGCATACTGGCATGACCTTCTCGTATGGCAGCTCCGGGCCGACGCACGCGCGCTGGTTGGCAAGGTCCTCGGTGGACGTTCCTTTCATCTTGCCCACGCCGAAGGTGCCCACATGAAGGGCGTCGCCCCCGCACATTCGGACGAGCTTGGAGAACACCTGCATGGAGACGCCCAGGTCCTTGTTGCGTGTTATGGCGCCGTGCATGGTGCGGTGAACATGGATGGGCAGCTTGATCGACGGGTCCTCGGCCAGCACCTGGACCGCGGCAAAACCGCAGGTGATGACGTCCACCATCAGCTCGGTGGCTCCCAGCTCCTGCGCCCGATCGGCGACCTCCAGTATCTGGTCCCCCCGGGTGGAGACATTTATGGCGTGCATCATCTCGTTCCCCGTCTGGGACCGCACCCGGTCTATGGCCTCGGCGATGGCCACCACCCGGTCCTCCAGGGGACAGAACCTCTGGTTCGACAGGGTCTCATCGTCCTTGCCGTTGGTGAGGCCGCCCATGCCCGCTTCGTAGATGTAATCGGCCATGCCCTGAGGCGGCAGGCCTATCTTCGGCTTGACGATGGTTCCCACCAGCGGCTTCTTCGGCCTCTTCAGGGCGCTCCTCAGCCCGGGGATGCCATACTTGGGACCCTTGAACTCGCTCAACATGCTCCTGGGGAACTCCACGTCCTCCAGGCGTACGCCCTTCAACCCCTCCAGGCCGAAAAGGTTCCCGGCGATGACGCTCAGAACCTGGGGCACCCCGCCGATGTCCAGGGAGAAATCCTCCTCGGGGTAGGCTATGGTGGCCACGTTGCCGTCGATGTCCGTGACGCGTCCGTGGTACCGCTCGAAGATCTCATCGTTGAGGGTGGAGATCCCGGTCCACGTGCCCGTGGACTGCTCGGTGGCCACGGCAGCGGCTGCCAGCCTGATGTCCATGTCGGTCACGATCTTGTATTTGCATATGACGTAGGCATCGGGGTCCACTGTCTCCCCCAGGTGCAGGTACTTCTCCGAATACTCCATTTTCATTCCTCGTTAGCCTCAAATATGGACTCTTGTCCCAGCTCCTTCACGATGACCTCGTATGCGGCGTATGGCGAGATCAGACCTATCTCCGTGACGATGGAATCTATGTGCTCCGCCGGGGTGGAATCGAACACTGGGTTCCTGACCTTGACCCCGGCCGGCAGCTGCCGCGGATCGATGATCTCATTGGCATCCCGCTCCTCGATCTCCACCATCTCTCCCAGTACGGTCTTGGGAGAGAACTTGTAGGTCTCCGCGCACACGATGAAAGGCACCCTCGCCTCGTCCGCCGCCAGCGCCACCTGGGAGGTACCTATCTTGTTGATCAAGGCTCCGTTGGAGCAGATGGTGTCCGCTCCCACCACCACGACGTCCACCTCCTTCATGATCCAGCGCACGGCGCTGTCGATTATGAGAGTGGAGCCGATGCCCGCCTCGGACAGGTCCCTCACGGTCAGCAGCCCCTGCCTCCAGGGGCGGGACTCCGTCGCATAAACGTTTATGTCCTTGCCTTGGGCGTGCGCCGCCTTGATGACCCCCAGGGCGGCTTTGCTGTTGCAGTGGGTGAGGACCGTCATCCCTGACCTGATGCGGTGGGAGCCTATTCTCCCGATGGTCTCCACGGCCTTCCCGGAGCGCTCGATGAACCGTTCGGCGTTGGAGATCACCAGGGACCTTAGCTCCTCCGCGTCCCTCGCCCGGGATGCCCCCCGGAGGGTGGCCTGGACCGCGTTCCACAGCGATATGGCGGTGGGACGGGAGTCTATCAGCGACCTACGCCCCTGCTCGAGGCGCCTCCGCAGCTCCTCCACGTCCTCTCCCCGGTACTCCTCGGCCTGTTGCCTCAGCGCCTCCGCCGCGCTCCTGGCGATCAGCCCCGCACCCCTGATCTCCATGCTCTTGATGGAATCAGCTATCTCGATCACACCCAACGCTTCACCGTCCCGGTCCACACTAAACACTCGGCATGACATATAGTTTAGCTGCTGCCTCTTTCGAAGAACCTTCTGATCTGGGCCAGGGAGAGGGTGTTGATCACATCCTGCTTCTCCAACCATCCCCTTCGTGCCGTCCCCACTGCCAGTGACATATGGTTCAGGTCCTCCAGGGCGTGGGCGTCCGTGCCGATGGAGAGCTTCACCCCGCGCTCTTTGGCCTTCCTGCTGTTCAGGTCGTTGAGGTCCAGCCGGTACGGATATCCGTTCAGCTCCAGGGCCACACCCTGATGGTGAGCATGTTCCATCACGCGCTCCAGGTCGATCTTGTAAGCCTCCCTGCGCCCGAGGAGCCTTCCCGTGGGATGGCCCAGAATGTTCACCTCTGGATCGCTAATAGCCCGGAGGACACGTTCCGTCATCTCCTCCTCAGGCATATGGAAGAGGGAATGCACCGAGGCGATCACGAAGTCCAGCTGGGACAGGACCTCCCGAGGGTAATCCAGCGATCCGTCCTCAAGTATGTCCACCTCGGAGCCACGCAGTACCACAATGCCCTCCTCCTCCGACACCTGGCGTGCCTCTTCCACCGAGTCCAGGAGGTCCTCTGCGCTCAGGCCATGGGCGATTCGCAGGGACGAGCTATGGTCGGTGAGGCCTAAGTACTCGTACCCTAGCCGCTTGGCCTCCTGGGCCAGCTGACGCATGGTGGCATGACCGTCGCTCATCACGGTGTGCACGTGGAGGTCTCCGCGGACGTCCTCGGACCTCAGGAGGTCCGGGAGCCGGCCGTCCTTCGCTGCCTCTATCTCCCCCCTCATCTCCCGCAACTCCGGAGGGACCAGGTCCAGCCCCAGAGCTCGGTATATGTCCTTCTCCTCCCTTGCCACCACCGAGCCATCGTCCTTGCGGAAGAGCCCGTACTCGTTGAGCTTGTACCCCATCTGGATGGCCATCCTCCGCAGCTCCACGGTATGCTCCTTGGAGCCGGTGAAGTACAAGAGGGTGGCGCCGTAGTCGGAAATGGGCACTACCCGCAGGTCCACCTGTGTCCCGTCCTCGAGGCGAATGCTGGAACGCGTGGGCCCCTGCAGTATCACCGCATCCCGCCGCGGGTAGGATGCGAATAGCCTCATGGCCTCGAGGGGAAGGTCGCTGCCCACGACGATGTCGATGTCACCTATGGTCTCCTTCCTACGGCGGAGGCTGCCGGCCACGCTTACATGCTCGATGCCGTTCTGCCTGAGGTAGGATTCCACCGCCAGGCCGATGGGGAGGGCGTCACCCAGCAGCATGCGGCCGCTATTCCGCTCGACCAGCTCGATGCCCTGCAGGATCTTCTTCTCGGACCTCTCGCCGAACCCCTCCAGCCGGCGGATGCGGTGCTCCAGCGCCGCCTGCTTTAGTCCCGCCAGGTCCTGTATACCCAGCTCCCTGTACAGCCTCAGGGCCTTCTTGGGGCCGAGGTCCGGCACCTGGGTAAGCTCGATCAGTCCCGGAGGATACTGCGCTTGGAGGTCCTCCAGCTCCGGTGATCTTCCGGTCTCGAGGACCTCGGCGATCTTCTTGGCGATGGACTCCCCGACCCCGGGGATGCTTTCCAGCCTTCCCTCCCGGTAGTATGACGTGATGTCCCCGTCGAGCTCCAGGACGTTCTGCGCGGCACGCCGATAAGCGTTTCGCTTGAAGACATCCCCCTTCAGGTCCATCAGGTCAGCGAACTCGTGGAGCAGGTCGGCGATCTCCGCGTTGTTCATATAGGTACCTTCACCAATAGTCATTAGTTAGTGGGCGTAGCAACATGGAAGTTAGAACCATATAACCACGTCCATGTGGAAAAGGTGCACACGATGAGCAGGTCCAACCCGTATCAGGTAGCGGTCGACCAGGTAAGGAGTGCGGCTACTGCATTGAAGCTCGATGAAGGTACCGTGGATATCCTGGTGAGGTCACGGCGGGAGCTTGTGATCAACTTCCCTGTGAAGATGGATGACGGCTCGCTAAGGGTCTTCACCGGTTACCGGGTGCAGCACAACAACGCCAGGGGCCCCTACAAGGGAGGGATACGATACCATCCCACCGTCTCCCTGGAGGAGATGAGGGCACTGGCCATGTGGATGACGTGGAAGTGCGCGGTGGTGGGCATACCCTTCGGAGGGGCCAAAGGGGGAGTGATGTGCGACCCCAAGCAACTTAGCAGGTCGGAGTTGGAGCGCATGACCAGGCGTTTCGCATGGGAGCTGTCGCCGGTGATAGGCCCGCACGTGGATATCCCCGCGCCAGATGTTTACACCAACGCCCAGACCATGTCCTGGATCATGGATGCCTACTCCGCCAACGTAGGCCATTCCGTCCCCGCGGTGGTCACTGGCAAGCCTGTCTCCCTGGGCGGCTCGGAGGGCCGGGAGGAGGCGACGTCACGCGGTCTCATGAACTGCCTCCGAGAGGCCCTGCGTTCCCGAAAGCTCTCACCTCAGGGCTCCACCGTGGCCGTGCAGGGCTTCGGCAACGTAGGAAGGAACGCCGCCCGCCTTCTGCGGGATGAACTAGGCATGAAGGTGCTGGCCGTATCCGACTCCACCGGCGGCATCTACGACCCTTCGGGGCTGGACATCAAGAAGGTGACCGAACACAAGGAGGCCACCGGCTCCGTGATGGACCTCCCCTCCGCGACCAACATCACCAACGAGGAGCTGCTGGAGCTGGAATGCACGGTCCTGGTACCTGCGGCATTGGGAGAGGTGATAACCGAGCAAAACGCCGATGAGATCAAGGCGAGCCTGGTGGTCGAAGGGGCCAACGGCCCCACGCTGCCCGAGGCCGACAGGATACTCTTCGAGAAGGGATGTATGCTTATACCCGATGTTCTCGCGAACGCGGGAGGGGCCACCGCATCCTACTTTGAGTGGGTGCAGGACCTGCAGTATCAGTTCTGGACCCGCTCCGAGGTCAACCAGCGGCTGGACCGGACAATGACCTCGGCCTTTGGACGAGTTCTGACCAGCTCCCTGAACGAGGGCACTGATATGAGGTCCGCGGCCTATTTGCTAGCGGTGCGGGAGGTCGTGACCGCGATGGAGCTAAGGGGGATATACCCCTGAACCTATGTCCGTAATTGAGTAACATGATGGAAGCGATAGTCTCCCTGGATATGCCAGACAACTGGATCACCGACATAGTCGAGGCCTACCCATCGGTCATAAAGATCATCGACTCCAAGGCCCTCCAGTCTGAGGTCAGAGACCTGGTCCAGATCGAGGTTGAGAACGAGGAGGATCTGCCCAAGGTCATCGATCAGGTTCGCAACAACCCCAACATATTCAACGTTGATATAAGCGCCATCGACAAGAGCAAGGCCTTGGCCGTTTTTTCCACCAACCAATGTATGGCCTGCCGGCTGTTGGCAGGCACGGAATGCTTCCTCACCCGCTCCACCACCACAAAGGACGGGCGATTGAGCTGGACCATGTTGGTCACCCAGAAGAAGGCTCTGCAGGACCTTATCGAGAACCTTAAGCGCATAAACGCCTCGCCCAAGCTGGTGAAGCTGACCCAGATATCCGATACCGACGATCTCACGCTGAGGCAGGAACAGATCACGCGCATGGCGTTCGAGCGTGGGTACTTCGACTTCCCCCGCCGCATCGGCCTTCGCGAGCTGGCGAAGATGTTCGACATCTCCACCTCCACTCTCTCCGAGATCCTCCGCAAGGGGCAGAGGCGCATCATGATGAGGTACTTCACCGAGCACCGCCAGCTATGATGACGGAGATCAGGTCGGTGCAAGGATGAGCGAGCGGGGCAACGGTGTAGGGATGGCCGAGGACAACATCGTGTTCATCGGCAGGAAGGATACGATGGACTACGTTACCGCGGTCCTCACCCAGTTCAAGTCAGGCTCCGATGAGGTCATCATCCGTGCGCGGGGCAAGGCCATAAGCCGCGCCGTGGACGTGGCGGAGATAGTGCGCCATAGGTTCATCAGGGAGGCTATCGTTAAGGATGTACGAATCGGCACCGAGGCCCTGGTCTCGGAGCAGGGAGAGAGGACCAACGTCTCATCGATTGAGATCGTTCTCGCCCGGTGAGCGGGTTCGCAGAACCGAACCGATGTTGCAGCGGAGGTTGTTGAGGACCCGGTCCTCCAGGGCATGGGGATAGATGGCCAGGAGAAGGATGCCCTTTGTCAGCACGGTCTGGTCCACGATGGTCTGGAGGAACTTCAGCACCTTCACCAGATCGTTCTGGATTATGAGGTACTCGATGCCCTCCAAGAGGACTATCCGCCCCGGCCCTTCCTTCATGAAGTTGCGTATCTCCGTCACCATGCTCTCCATGGCAGAACCTGAGAAAACGGGGAAGGAATCGTAGTTGGTGCCCTCGTACTTTGTGAGCCAGGCGCAGCCTACTGAGTTGTTCATCATTCCCTGGAAATTGCCCGGGAAGCTCCTGAGGATGCACAGCGCGTCGGTGCCGTCGGAGGTCAGCTCGTTCACTACGCTCAGGGCCTGGGTGATGGCGGTGACCTCGATGAGGTAGGCATTGCCGTTATCCACGCTGCCGCTGGCCCGGTTTACGGAGGACCTCCCGGTCATGTCAAAGCCGGTCTCCTCCTCTATCTCCAACCGCAGCTGTCTGACGGCCGTATTTATGTTCTGGCGCTTGCTCTTGGCCATCACTTGGATCTCTCTAGGGCTGAAGCCCTTGGTGGTCAGTCCGATGAGGTCGTCCCAGGCCTTGTTCAGCCCTACCTCATATCCTTTGACCAAACCGCGATAGAAGTCTCTCCCTTCCGGCAATGCATCCCATCATTACAAGGGAGTACGCGGATAAATAGGTTCTTCCAAAACAATCCAGTATCGTCCCAGCCAGCGCTTGGAACACCTTCGTTTTTTGTTTATTGGACCCTAATGGAACATACCCAAGGCTTAAGAACGCTGGTGGCGTAGAGGCAATGCATGGGAAGGCGTGCAAGGTTCAGAGGGGCCAAGGCCACCCCCAAGACCCTCGAGAAGGACCTGTTGGAGAAAGCGAAAATGCTGGCAGAGGACCCCCATCTCCTCCTGCCGCGGTGCACCAAGGAGTGCCGGGGCTGCGACCTGAAGAAGGCCGTGGAGAAGATGGAAAAGGTGTCCAGCAGGCGCATGGACCCCAAGAAGCTGGACTTCTCCATGAACTGGGGGGACCAGTTGGTTCGTGCCTATGCGGCCACCATCTCCCTCCACGTGGCCGGGAAGGTGCCATATCTCGCCACCACCAAGACGCCCATGGGAGAGGTCTCCTTCGCCATGCGGGGAAAGGTCGACCGGGACAAGCTGATTGGGGTGCAGCACTTCGACCACCCCGAGCTGAGGCTCCTGGCGCTTTGGTCCACAGCGCAGAAGAGGGGATTGCACATCTATTCCACGGAGAAAGAGGCTATCTGCTCCCCGGATGGACCGCGCCCTCCCGCCGAGTACGTGGAGGAGGTCCTGTCCCTATTACCGTATGATCTGGACGATAACAATGACTGCCCCCATGCGAAGGAGGGGCGGGGCATAAAGGTAACGTGGAGAGGCGGGGGCCAGACCGTAAGAGTGTGCCCCTCCTGCGTCAAGGACATCAACACCGTTCACGTCCTGGCCAGCCGTATCGCCGCCGAGGACCCCACGGACGATTTCGCTGTTGAGGTGATCAGCGATCTCAAGTGCACCTCCTCCTGTGATGATTGCCGGGTGAAGGAGGCGTACCAGCTGTCCAAGGACCTGGTGGACAGGTACCTCAAGGCGGAGCTTAACGACACTACCCTTCTGGAGGAGCAGTTCAAGGCCCGGTCCGCCTCCGTCCGGCAGCGGGAGCAGGAGGTCTACATGATCGGGGACACCTGCTATGGGAAGGACAAGGAACGCTTCCTGGCGGCCCTCCGCGGCACCAAGGCGGAGAAGAAGGCCATCTCCGGTCTGATATCCTCAAAGAAGGTCTGCGTGCTCTCCCGCACGGACCAGACCGCGAACCTGCTTTCGGACCTGTGGTCAGAGCACAAGGAGGACCTCCTGGGCGCGGTGGCCTCACCGGACATCGTAAGGCGTGTGCTGTCCGAGAGGTCGGAGCTGACGCCGTCGCAGATGGTGGTGGAGGCGGAGCGGCTGGAAGGGTACCGGGGTATCGAGGGGGAGCTTCCCGCGCTCGAGGGCCTGGGGCCATTAGGGAGCATGGCCGACCGGGTGGCCCGGACCACCAAGACAGAAGGCAAAGAGGCAGCCCTGCGGCAGGTGGAGAAGGGGAAGGGCTCCGACCACAAGACACGTTCCGTATCCTATGCATTCCTCACCGCGCTGGGGGAGGGGCAGTCGCGGTCGTGGCAGTTCACCCGTGAGGAGATGGACTTCGGCTCCTACCTGGCACCATTTGCCCAGAGGCTGCTGGTGGAGAAGGGGGAGGGTTACGCCGAGGCCCTGTCACTGCTCCTGGAGGCCTCAGGCTCCAATGAGAAGTTGAAGAAAGGCTAATCCAGCACCGCGACGTCCAGGACCATGTGGGACACCCCGGGGGAGTACGACTTGACCTCCTTCATGAGGCGAACCTCGTAGCTGCGTCCATCAGCCGCCGAGGCCAGGTTCTCCCATGCCATCTCCGGGAACACCTCCAGGGGGAACGTGTCCTGATAGTGTATCGTACCTCCCTTCCGCACCAGCCGGAAGGCGGTGCACAGGTGTTGCGCCGTAGTGCGAACGTAACCCATGACCACCCGGTCCGCTATGCCTTTGCCCGGGAGGTCCCGGTTATCGCCCAGTACTGGCTCCACAACGCTCTCCAGCCCGTTGAGCTGGACGTTCTCGCACAGGTAATGGAATGCCAGGGGGTTGATCTCGCAGGAGATGACCTTGGAGGCCCGGGCGTGCAAGGCCAGGGGCAGGGTGAAATAACCTATTCCGGCGAACATGTCCACAACGATCTCGCCCCTGCAGTCCAGGGCGGCCATTCGTAGCTTCTCATCGATGTTCCCGGAGGAGAACATCAAGCGGGCAGCATCCAGCTTATACAGGATCCCGTTCTCCAGGTGGACGGTCTCGGTCCCATCGCCCCACAGGACCTCCATGTCGGGGATGCGGTACACTCCCCCGATGTGTGAGCGCTCCCGAAGCACCGTCCTCGCCCCCAGCACCGAGGCGTAGGTGGCGGCCAGGCTCTCACGATACGGGACCAGCTGCTCCGGGAGGCGCAGGACCAGGACATCCCCTAACATCTCCCAGTGGCGCGGGACCAGCTCTTTGAGATGATCGGGGATGTCCGCCCTCTCCACAATGACATCGTGGGGCGGGCGATAGCAGCTCTTCTCCCGGGTCTCCCCTTCCACGAGCTCCAGCCCCAGCTCCTCCCTAAGAATGGTGGGTGGCTCCGCAGACAAGGGTATGAAGATGAAGCCGCCCTCCCTGAGAATGCGGCGGTCCTTACGTCCCAGCCCCTTGCGGAAAAGCACCTTGCGTACCGCTTCAGCACGACCGTTGGGCACCTTGGCAAGGAGCATGATGGTGATGAAAAGACCGGATTATATCACTCTTTGCTCTTTCCTTATCAAGGATCCTATGAGCTGAGGGGAGAACTTGATCAAGGACGGTACGGCCTTCAGGAGGGGCGAGGCCAGCTTCGACGGGTAGTCGATGTCTCCGGTTGCCAGCACCTCCTTGGCATCATCCCGGTCGAGCATCCTTCCCACATCGTCCAGCTTCTTGTCGGTGAGGTTGGTGAAGACCTTGCGGATCATTAGTCCCCTGTCCAGCTCCCTCCCGATGTCCGATCTCCAACGGTCATCGTATTCGGAAAGCCTCTTGGCGCTGAGGTCCCCCTCCTCCACTGCGTCCACCGCGGTGAGGGCCGCCCACTTCGCCGCCCGCATCCCGGTGTAGATGCCCCCGCCAGAGACAGGCTTGGTCTGGGCCGCGGCGTCACCGACGATGAGAACGTTATCTGCATAGGTCTTCCGCGGAGGTCCAATTGGGATTATTCCAGAGATGATGTTCTTGCGCCCTACCTTGTCCAGCCCCCGCTTCTTCAGCAGGGCGTTGAGATAGTGGTTGGGGGCCTCGCCCTCCTGGGAGACGCCCAATCCTACTCGGGTAACATCGCCACAGGGCAAGATCCATGCAAAGAACCCTGGAGCAACGCTCTTACCGACCAGGATCTCCACCAGGGACTGCTCCTCCATGCGCACGTCCAGCTCCACCTGCACACCGCGGATATGCTCCTTGGCAGTGCCCAGTCCAGCTTGCTCGCCCACTCGGGACTTGTAGCCGTCGGCACCCACCAGAAGGTCCGCGGTCATCTTCTCCAGTCCGTCCGGGCCATTCAGGGTGAGCGTCATCTTACGGCCCTCGCGCTGGAATCCCACGAACTCCCTTCCAGTGATTATATCCGCCCCTTCCAGCTCCGCCCTCTCGCTGCAGTGGCGGTCGAACTTGCCGCGGTCGATCACCACGGCCTTGGTATCGTTGGACCGCACCTCCATGGTCCTCCCGCCGGGGAAGGTGAGGCGGAACCCGCTGATGTTATTCAGCACCGAGGACTGCGCCTGCGCCATCTCCACAACCCGCGGGTGGACTAATCCGGTGCATTGAACGGGAGCGCCGATCTGCTCGTGCTCCTCCACTATCACCGTGGTCAGGGAGGCGGTCTGTGCCGCGAACGTGCTTCCCACCGGCCCTCCGCCGATGATGACAACCTCAGCATCCACGGCTCTCTGAACGAACGCTAGTTATAAAAATCCTATATACGAAAGAAGGACGGGGTAAGGCCCCCGATCACTTCTTGGGCACCTTTGCCCAATCGTCCTGGAAGCGTTTGATGCCCACGTCAGTGAGGGGGTGAAGAAACATCTTCTTGAGCACATCGTAGGGGATAGTGGCGATGTGGGCCCCCAACTGGGCCGCCTCCACGACGTGGATGGGGTCTCTCACGGATGCGACGATGACCTCGGTGTCAAAGTCATAGTTGTCGAGGACGTTCATGATCTCCGCTATCAGCTTCATTCCGTCCTGGCCTACATCGTCCAGGCGTCCCACGAACGGGGAAACGTACCTGGCCCCGGCCTTGGCGGCCAGCAGGGCTTGGGCAGCGGAGAAGACGAGGGTCATGTTGACCTTGATGTCCTCCGTCGCCAGTGTGCAGGTGGCCTTGAGGCCCTCCTCGGTCATGGGCACCTTGATCACGATGTTGGAATGGATCTTGGCCAGCTTCCTGGCCTCAGCGACCATGTCAGCAGCCTTGGTGCTCATGACCTCCGCGCTGATGGGACCGTCCACTATCTTGCATATCTCCTTGACCAAGGTCTCGAAGTCGGTGTTCTCCTTGGCCACGAGGCTGGGGTTGGTGGTCACTCCGTCGAGGATGCCCCAGCTGTTTACCTCCATTATCTTGTCCAAGTTAGCAGTGTCGATGAATATCTTCATGTTATCTTTCTCCCGATGACCTCCTCGGCAGAGGAGGTGACCTCGTCGGCGGTGAGGCCGTAGCGGCACATAAGCTCCGCGCTCTCCCCCGACTCTCCGAAGCAGTCCGGCGTTCCCACCATCTTCATGGGGGCAGGATGATGCTGGGCCAACACGCATGCGACCGCGCTTCCCAGTCCAGACCTCACCGAGTGCTCCTCTGCGGTGACAACGCACCCCGTCTTGCGTACAGAGCGGAGGAGGGTCTGAGCGTCCAGGGGCTTGACCGTAGACATGTTGACCACTTCGGCCGATATGCCCTTCTCCTGGAGCGCCTCGGCGGCGTCCAGGCAGACCGCCACCATCTGCCCGCAGCTTACAAGGGAGACATCTGAACCCTCACGCAGTATGGTGGCCTTGCCGATCTCGAACGGAGAGTCGATCGCGGTCACCATGGGCACGTCCGATCTACCCAGGCGTACATAGCAGGGACCGACGTGCTCGGCCACGGCCTTCACCGCCTTGTACGCCTCCACGCCGTCGGCGGGGACGATCACGTACATATTTGGCAAGGTCCGCATCAGGGCAATGTCCTCCAGGGCCTGGTGCGAGGCCCCATCGCCCCCCACTGTGATGCCCGCGTGGGTTGCCACGATCTTCACGTTGGAGTTTGGATAGGCGATGGACTGCCGGATCTGGTCCCAGCATCTGCCGGTGGCGAAGACGGCGAAGGTGGAGGCGAAAACGGTCTTGCCGGATACGGCGAGGCCGGCCGCGGTCCCCATTAGATTCTGCTCCGCGATGCCCACATTGAAGAAACGCTCGGGGAACTTCTTCGCGAACTCCGAGGTCCTGGTGGAGGATGACAGGTCCGCATCCAATACCACCACGTCAGTGCGCTTCTGCCCTATGTCCAGCAGGGCGTTGGCATACTCCTTCCTCTGGCTGGTGTACACCCACTTCATATGTTCTCCCCCAGCTCGCGAAGGGCGATGCGATACTCTTCGGCGTTCGGCGCTTTCCCGTGAAATGCCACCGCCCCTTCCATGAAGGACACGCCCTTCCCCTTGATGGTGTGGGCGATGATCATCGTCGGACGTCCCATGACCCCGGCGGCCTTCTCGCAGGCATCCAGGATCTGCCTCATGTCATGCCCATTGATCTCGATGACGTTCCATCCGAAGGCCTTCCATTTGTCGACCAGAGGCTCCAGGGACATGACCTGCTCGGTGGGCCCGTCGATCTGCATCTTGTTGCGGTCCACGAAGGCGGTCACGTTGTCAAGCTTGTAATGCGATGCCAGCATCGCCGCCTCCCAGTTCTGTCCCTCTTGAAGTTCCCCATCTCCGAGAAGGCAGTAGATGCGTGACGACCGGCGGTCCAGCTTCGCGGCCAATCCCATCCCGTTGGCGACGCTGAGCCCCTGGCCCAAGGACCCCGTGGAGATCTCCACCCCCGGCGTCTTCATGCGGCAGGGATGCCCTTGAAGATAGGAACCAAGCTTGCGCAGGGAGAGGAGGTCGTCCACCGGAAAGTAACCAGCCTCCGCCAAGGCCGCGTAGTAAACAGGCGCGGCGTGGCCCTTGGAGAGGACGAACTTATCGCGCCCCTCCCACATGGGTTCCTGGGGACGGAAGCGCATGATCTTGAAGAACAGAGCGGTGATGATGTCCGCGTAAGAGAGGGACCCCCCAGGATGGCCGGACTGTGCGGCGTAGGTCATCTTGATGACGTGGCGGCGGAGGATATTAGCTTTGGCCTCCAACATCTGGATGGTCCGATCATCATATAATGTCAATTAGGGCACCTCAGGATGGGGATTTGTCATAATATGGCATTGATTAAAAAACTTTTGTAGATACCACGCGTTAAGCCAGACGCCATTTTTTGGCATCAAGGGGATCAAAGTGGAGACTGGATAAGTTAGGGGTAAGTGGTTTGTCGTTCCTCTTAATCGCTCTCGATCCGAGGAGCTAACAGGTAGTTCACGTTGCCGCGCTTGTCCGCGATCTCGAACTCCAGCTTCACCGGGAAGTCGCTCCCCAGGTTTATGGTGACCACAGAACCGGCGGGGATGGAGCGCACCATGTTGGAGAAGTAGTCGAGGGGGAACAGGCTCTTCACCTTTTCCGTTACCTCCAGGGAGATCAACAGGTCCTTGGGGAGCTTTAGGCTCACCGAGTCGGTATCCCCTTCGGAGTACATCTCGAAACCTTCGGGGGTGGCGTTGAGGGCAATGTGATCGGACACGGATTCCGCGGCCCTTATTCCCTTCTGCAGCTCATCGGACGTCACCACGAGCTTGGCCGGGAGGTTAAGGTTCGGTACCTTGGGATCGCTCATGCCCGCCGTGTCCACCAGGTTCATCCTCCTGGTGATGTTGCCCACATGGAGCACCAAGCGGTTCTTGGCCTCATCCTGCTCCATCTCGATGATGTCGCCGGCCCGGGACAGGCGGAGGACCTCCTTGATCTTATCCAGATCGATGCCCAGCTCGGTCTCGTCAGCGGAGAACTCCTCGAACGCGGACCTCTCCACCTTCATATCTACCATGGCCACGTGGGCCGGGTCGACCGCCTTGAGCTCGATACCATCGGAAAAAATGTTGAACTTGGCCTCGTCCACGAGCGTGGAGACCACATCGACGACGCCTTTCAAGGTCTCTGACTTGATCTTAGCATGAAACATCCATTTCCCCCCGATTAATTGTTCGTGGTCTTGAAGGTAAACGTGTCGCCTATGATAAACCTTGCTTTAATTGCAGACTGGGTCAGTACTTCCGCCAGCGGTAACCGCACTTGCAGCAGCTGAGGAAGGTGGTCTCAGGCTCGTCGGACTTCCTGGTCTGACGTAGGTACCAGTAGGCTTCGTTGTGGTTGCACTTGGGGCAAGGCACGTTGGTCTTAGGCATCGTTCCCTCGATACCATCGACAACGGGACAGTCCTCGACCTCCTTCTTGTTCTTACCCATGATCGTCTTGGCGTGGGCCGTCTTACTCAGGTCCTTGGCGCTCTGCTCGAACTCGCACTTGGGGTTGGGACACACGAACTCTCCCTTACAGCCTTCTTTGGCTCTAAGCAGACCACCGCACTTTGGACAGAACATTTTTAACTCGCCAGAATGCTGTAAATTATGCTCATATAAAAGGGTTCTGCGCTACCCCTTTTGGACCAACATCCGGTCTCAGATGAACTCCCAGTCGCGCGCACCGCCGTTGGACTTACGTGGAGGTCGAGCATCATCCGAGGACCGTCTGGAGACCTTCCTCTCAACTCCTCTCTGCTCTTCGGCCATGGCTTGAGCGTGTGCTCTCAGGGCCTTGCGTTCCCTGAGAGTTATGGACTCATCCCCTTCATCCTCTATCACTGCCCTCCTCGCTGCCCGCATGGGGCGGGGGACATCATCATCCTCGTCGTACATGCCCCCTACCACCTCTAGATCGGCGAAGCCACGGCCGCGGCGCCTCCCCACAGGCTGACGCTGGCTGGTCGTGAAGGTATTGCCCTCCAGGACCACGGTGGTGGAGTTGCCCTTGCTCATCCGCGATAGCAGGAGCATCTCCCGGTGGGTCTGCTGCGACAACACTCCTCCGATGTAAGCGAAGGCCACCGTGGTCACGTAGCTGTCGAGCCCCAGGTTGGCGGTGGAATGAAGGGAGGTGAAGAACGACGTAAGATACATGTCCACGAACTCCAGGTATGGCTGGATTACCGGGACGTTGGAGGCCACCACCGCAGCGATGGCGTCCGGGCTGAGGTCGATCCCAAAGATCACAGTAGGTATGATGCCGACACGCACCAGCATGGTCACGGCGAAGATGAAAATGACCGGGATTAGGGCGGACATCATGCCCTTGAAGGGTGATCCCGCGCGTCGTCCTCCAACGTATCCAGCGATCATCTGACCAAAGATCGGGAGCCACCACAGCAGGAGAGAGAGGGTGAAGGTGTACTTGACGGCGCTCCAGTAGCTGTAGACCACTGGCCCGTCGAACTTCCTGGCCTCCTCGTCGTCATAGGTGTCCGCTAAATGATAGACTCCGTTATGAACGAGCGAGCTAGTTGTACCGTCCTTTATCTTGGACCCTTTCCGAAGCAGCACTCCCATCCCAGCGGTCCGACGTTCGTCCGACCGTTTAGCTCAACGCTCGGAGACTATAAAATATTATTGAGCTTATTCCATTGTTCTGAGGCTAGTTGACGATGGGGCACTGGCCATGTGAGAAATGCGCTCTCTTTTTCGGCCACAGGAAGACCTTTACATGAGCGAAGCAGGGCGTGTCCGGACCTCATCAGTCCACATAATAATGCATGCCCCAGGTCTCCAAGGCCTTACGTGTCCCGTCCACCGTCACCCTGTCCGGTCGGATGCGGTGCTTCAGGACCTCCTCCATCGGGCACCCCAGGTAGTCGGCCATCACCTTCAGTCGGTCGAAGGGGAAAGGCTGTTTTCCAACCAGTATCTGGCGGACGCTCCATCCTGGATGCACGCGGGAGCGGTACCCGAGCACACGGCCGAGCTGATTGATGCTACCGGCCTTCTCGATCCCCTGTTGGATCAAGCGCACCCGATAGTTGGAGGACAGCCAGACCTTATCCTCTGTGATCTCTCCCCGCTGGAGATATTTGTACGGTATCATTTCTGGCAACATCCCTTCGAAGACCATGTGGTTTAAAATACTATTCCATGAAACCTTCGTCGTTACCGCCGTCGATGAGCTCCAGAGCCTCAAAAGGAGGGGACGCATAGAAGGCGGAATGACCCTTCCAGATGTTATTTGTTCAAGTAGTTAAAAAAAAGCATCAAGTTAAAATACTCCACCAAATGTAGCCTTGGTAGCAGAGTGATACATGGGTAACTTCAGGAAGGTCCTTAAGTTGAGGACCTCGGCGGAGGGAGATATCATCGACCTCACCGAGGATTTGAGCTCAGCGATACGCTCATCACAGTTCAATGAAGGCATAGCCTGCGTATTCATAGCACATTCAACCGCTGGCCTGTTCACGATCGAGAATGAGGACGGGCTCCGGCATGACATGAGGGAAGCTCTTCAGCGCCTTTTCCCAAAGGAGTTGGAGTATGAACATCACCTCCGGTGGGGTGACGGTAATGGGCACTCCCACATTCGGTCGGCCTTCCTGGGCACCTCCTTGAGCGTGCCCTTTCACGAGGGGGTCCCTGACCTGGGAACCTGGCAACAGGTCGTCCTCATGGAGCTGGACAACCGCGGTCGAGACAGAAAGGTGATAATCCAGATCATAGGAGATCCTTAGGAGGCATGAACAATGAACATCAAATTCTTAGGAGGCGCCGACGTGGTCGGCAGGATGGGGATGCTGTTGCAGAACAAGGGTGCGAACCTCCTCTTCGAATATGGCATGACCGCGTCCAAACCCCCAACATATCCCTTGCCTGCCCCATATGTGGACATGGCGTTCCTGACACACAGTCACCTTGACCACTGTGGGATGCTGCCGTGGCTCTGCGGCAAGTACGACACCGAGGTAGTGGCCACCCCCACCACCGTGGACGTCGCCGAGCTGCTGGTGCGCGATTCCCTGAAGATCGCGGACATCGAGGGATACCCCAAGCCATACAATGAGCAGGACATCAAGACAATGATGCATAACTTCACACCCATGACCTACGGCGAGGTCATGGACGTGGGAGGCTTCGAGGTCGGTCTGCACCCCGCAGGCCATCTGCCTGGAGCGGCCATGTTCGAGATCAAGGGGGAGCAGACCACCGTGTTCACAGGGGACCTGCACACCTACAACATGCAGTTGGTATGGGGGGCACACCCTGTCAAGTGCGACAACCTCATCATCGAGGGCACCTACTCTGGCAGGCTCCACCCGGACCGGCTCAAGACAGAGTACGAGCTGATCGAGAAGGTTAAGGCCGTCGTGGAGCGGGGAGGAAAGGCCATCCTGCCCTGCTTCGCCGTGGGCAGGACCCAGGAGATCATGCTAATCCTAAAGGACCTGAAGTACAACATGTGGGTCGATGGGATGGGGAAGACGATCAACCGCATGTACCTGGACCGGCCTGAGTACATCCGCTCGGAGAAGGCATTGAAGGCCGCGAAGCGGAAGTTCCACGAGGTCCGCACGCCTCAGGACCGACAACGGGCCCGACGCGAGGCCCAGGTGATCGTCACGACCGGCGGGATGCTCGACGGAGGTCCGGTGCTGACCTACCTGGACGATGTCAAGAACGATCCCAAGAGCGCCGTGCTGATGACCGGTTACCAGGTCGAGGAATCCAACGGCTGGCGCCTCCTGCGGGAGGGGATGATAAACGTCCAGAGGAGCAAGGAGGAGATGCCCCTACCGGTGGGCATCAAGTGCGAGGTCAAGAAGTACGATCTCAGCGCCCATGCCGACCAAGGGGAGCTGCTCTCCTTCATCAAGGCCTGCAATCCTGATCGTGTCATCATCATGCACTCTGACGACCGCGAGCCCATGGCCGAGGCCATACGCCAGGAGAACATCAAGGTCCTCCTGCCCTCGGCTAACGAAGATGTCGAGCTGTGACCAGGAAAGTTCATTATCCACACGCTCGTTCTATCGGACCATGGACGGGATCGAACGGTTCCTCCGCGAGGACATCGGCCAGGGAGACATCACCACAGAGGCGCTCATAGGTGCCCTGCCAGGCATGGCCCGAATCGTGGCCAGGGAAAGCTGTACGATAGCTGGACTGGAGGAGGCGAAGGCCGTCTTCCATGCCCTGGGGCTGAGGACCGCGGCACGCGTCGATGATGGGGACATCGTTCCCGCGGGCACGGAGGTACTGCACATCGAGGGTGACCTGCGCTCCATACTCACCGGCGAGAGGGTGGCCCTCAACCTCCTTATGCGCATGTCCGGGATAGCCACGGCCACCAGGCAGGTTCTGGCGGTATGCCGGGAGCGCAACCCCGCGATCATAGTGGCGGCCACGCGGAAGACCACCCCCGGCTTCCGTCACTATGAGAAGAAGGCGGTCATGCTCGGGGGCGGGGACCCCCACAGGTATCGCCTCGACGATGCTATCCTCATCAAGGATAACCACCTGGCAGTGGTCGGTAGCATCTCCGAGGCCGTGGCCAGGGCCAGGAAGTACTCATTCACCAAGAAGGTGGAGGTGGAGGTCGTGAACATGGAGGGCGCACGGGAGGCCGCGGCCGCCGGGGCGGACATAGTGCTTCTGGACAATATGTCCCCGGGGGAGGCCGCGGAATGCGCCGCCGCCATCAAGGCCATTGACAGCAGGGTCATCGTAGAGGCCTCGGGAGGGATCACTATGGAGAGCGCGCCCCTGTACGCCGTGGGCGTGGACGTGATATCATTGGGCTGGCTGACCCACTCCTCACGGGCGGTGGACCTTTCATTGGACATCACGGGGACGGGAGAGCGATCTTAGTGCGGTGGTAGCGCAGCCCGATACTCTCCGGCGTTGCGCCCATGGCCAATGCCATGAGCTCAGCAAGGTACAGGACGGGCACTCCATCCTTCTGCCTTATATCGAACTGCACGAAGCAGAAGGGGCAGGGAGTGAGGATGGCATCAACCTTGGACGCCTGCGGACCTTTCACCGCGTCCCTCAGCAAGCTCGCCGACAGCCCCTCGTCGATTCCTGCCAGGCCGCCCCCGCAGCATGCCGGCCACTCCGGCCCTGTAGCGACGCTGGCCCCGGTCCAGGAGGCGATCCTGTCCAGGACCTCTGGTCGGAACGATCGGTCGAGTCTCAAGACCTCGGAGGGCCTCAACATATGACAACCTGGATGAGGCGCGAGTCTAAGGTCCACGGGCCTTGCGATCAGCTTGCGGACCTCATACTCGTGCTCCAGGAGGTAACCCGGGAGATGGTGGACGCGAGCCTCTCCGCGGTACTCCCTCCCGACACCGCCCAGCACATCGTTGATCCTCCATCTGACGCGGTCGTCCTCGAGCACGTGCCGCGCCTCCTGGAGCGACATGTAGCAGCCGTTGCACAACGTGAGCACGTCCCTGCCGTCCTCCTCAGCAATGGCCAGCAGTCGAGCTGAGGATGCTAGCCACGTCTCCCGGGCCATGGTGCGAAGGCCGATGGGTTCCACGCAGCAGGTGGCCCCCGGCAGGTCCGCGTAGTCCACACTCATATTGTCTAGGACGAACCGTGACGAGGCCTCCAAGTAAGGCAATCGGGTGGGAATGAGGCAGCCCGAGAAGAGGTACAGCGGTCTACTCATGAACAGCCCTCCCTAACCCGGTCCGCATGCATATTTCCCGCGCCTCCGCCACCGCTTCCGCAGGGACCTCTCCGTCAGGCAGGCCCAGCTCCTTTCTCATCTTCTTGGTCATGCCTGTGCGGGGAAAGCTAAGGCCGGTGGTCAGAAAGCGCTGCGCCTCTTCCCGAAGGAAGGTGGGAACCTCGCCGCCTGACACCACACTTTCCCTGAGGTGGGCGATGACCTCGCCAGGGTCTGCTCCGGAGGGGCATCTCTCCGAGCAGCTCATGCACCGGGCACACAGCCACAGCGAATCCTTGAGAAGCGTATCGCAGGAACCGGAGACCGCCCGGGCCATCACCTCTGCGGGACGGATGCCGCCATGCCTCTGGCTGGGACATACCGCGGCACATCCACCGCACTGCTGGCACAGCATGGCCAGTGGGGCCACGCTCTCCAACCATAGGGCCAAGTCCCTATCGTAAACGGTCTTCCTCACGCCAATGGCAAGCGTTCCCGGCCATATACTCCTTTGCCCCGTTGGTCCCGCTGGCAGCGAACCTTGATGGCGACATAGAGCACGTTTGATGAAAAGGCACTCTCTCCAGTTCTTTGAACGAGAGAGATTTATCACCTAACACCTAGCTCTCGGCGATCGGGGAAGAGATGCTGAACAACAACCAGTTTAAGATGGTGGCGTTGATCGCGCTAGGCATCATCGTGGTGCTGCTGACAGCGTTAGTAATGATGGGGCCGTTGACCTCGGGATCGAGCGAGGGAACGATATACGATCCCAGAGCACATCCCTCATCGATGACCAATGAGGTGAGGGCCATCGAGAAGGAGCTTTTTGTGAACAATATGTCCGGTTACGAGACCTTTGCGGTCGATGAGAGCTGGACCGCTATCGGGATCTTCGTGGAAGGCATCACCAGCTCTTCTGTCATCTTTAATGTGACCATCCCAGGATTCCCTGAGGGAGCGTCAACGTTTAACGGGACGAGCTTTCCGTTCATGTTGATCGACGACGAGCACATGGATGGTTCCGTGATCATGGGCCGTATCAGTGCGATAGGCGATCAACCAATGGGCAACTGGACCTTGAACTATGACGTGGAGAGAGGGCTCGTGAAGATATCGATAGTGAAGATAATGACCTGATGCACCGCGAAGTATCAGGAACGGCCGTTACCATTACCAGTAATCTTTAAGCTATCCTATCCAGCTCGCAGCGATGGGAAGGTGCGTATGCCTTACTGTCAGAAGTGCGGTAACAAGCTCGAAGACGAGGAGAGATTCTGTCCGCAATGCGGCCAGGACTCGTACGTCCCCCTGACCGGATTTTACCGGCCACCGGTACATACTGTGTTCCCGCCCGTGCCCCCGCCAACGGAGATCGTTCAGCAGGTGATGATGGTGGCCCCTTCCAAGGCCAGGTTTCCCCTGGGCATCATCTCTGGCATGGTAGGAGGCATCGTGGGACTGAACCTCGCCATCTTCATATTGTGGATAGCGAGCATCGGTGACGCCCTGGGAGGGGACAGCACCGAGGTCTATAGGGCGGCATCCCTCATCGTTCTGTTCTCCGTCGTTGGTCTGGCCGGGTGCTTCCTGGAGCGCTACAAGATGGCCGGAGGTATATTGATGTGGGTAGCCGCCGTCGGCCTTTACCTCTTCCTGAACTGGATCGGCTGGATCTCGGTCATCTCGTTCGCGCTAGGCGGAGCGTTGATGGTTTGGGAGTCTAGAAGGGAGTCCAGGGAGGAGAATCAAATGGTGCTGGCGGGAACGACACCGTCACCAGCTTCCCCGTCGGTAGCTCCTCCCGCAACCTCGAACGAGGGGGCTCCACCTTCGGAGGAGGTGGAGACGAGGTCCTCTGATGACGAATACGATGAGCTTCCCAGGAGGAAATGGAGCAAGGAGGAATGGAAGGATAACATCATCGCCGCTGCGGCGATAATCCTTATCTTGGCGGGTGCACTGCTCGCAGCCTGGTATTTTTACATTAGATGACGATCGCGAAAAACGCTCATCTTGTTGAAAAACACCTCAACCTCCTTCCTTGATGAACGGCTCGGCTCCAAGGTCGGTCCCACTCCTGATGCCGGTGATATCGTATCATCATCCTTGTTCTACTGGACATAACATGCATGAGCGGTTATAATGCGGAAACAATAGGGTCTGCATCCCGGCATGATCTAAGGCAACCGTAAAAGGGATTCAACCTTCGGGCAGAAGCCCCTGAATGCGCGATGACATTAAGAGCTGATAACACAGTTCTGGCATCATGGACATTGAGAAGGAGAAGTGCCAGTTCTGCGGACGGACGGCCAAGAACTTCCAGTTCTGCGCCTTCATCTGCGAGCGTGACGAGTGCGCGGAGCGGGCAATGCAAGAGCGCGGAGGGCCGGCAGGCCACATCAAGGCCAAGCGCGAGGCCCAGGAGAGGGAGAGGGCGGGGAAGGAGTGATGTTCGGGAACTCGGACCCATCGGCATGACCCGCTTCGTCAGCATTGATGGGTGGCACCGTTCATGCGATGACAGCACGGGGCATCGTCCTGCTGATCGAGCTTGCTTTTAAAGGTTACTCCTTGGTGGATGAGACCGGCTCTCTGTGAAGGCGGCGGGCCGTAAGTACGCAAATGTCCTCGATGCGCACCCTGCTGGAAAGCTCTGAGGCATGGTGCCTGTCGGCGCAGGAGAGGTGCACGAGGCACTTGGGGCAAGCGGTGACAAGAACCTCAGACCCTGTGGCCGCGGCCTCCTGCAGTCGCTCCACCTGGACCCTCTTCGCGGTATGATCGCAATCGACCCACCCCGAGGTGCCGCAGCAGGCGCTCAGGAGGCCGCTGCGGGGCATCTCCCTTAGTTCGCTCAGGGAACGCAGGACCTTGCGCGGCTGATCCACGATCCCCGCCCCCTTGGAGAGCCTGCAGGGGTCATGATATGTCACCACATCCTCCCCGGCCACGAGCTCTAGCTTTCCTACGGCGATGGCCTCGGCGAGCACCTCGGCCATGGTCCTGACCCTGATGCCGGTGTCCCCGATCACCTGAGGGTACAGGTCACGCCACACGGACGCGCACTCGGGACAGAACGTCACGATCTCTTCCACCCCGGCATCCCTTGCAGTCTGCCAGTTCTCACGGGCCAGCCTCTCGAACAGCGCATCATCACCGGCCCAGTAAGCATCATGTCCACAGCATCGCTCCGAGGGGTCCAGCCTCGGTCGCACACCCATTGCGTTAAGCAGCCGGACCGCCGCTCGCGGTATATCCAGGAGATCATCTCGGATGTAGCGCAGAGCGACATCGAAATAGGGCACGCAGCCGACGAACAGCATGGTATGGGAGTGGGGGTCCGTCTGCAGGTCGGGAGTGACCCAATTGGCGGACCGGGGACGCAGGGTGGGGGAGGACGTCAGCCTCCCCACGGCGGTGAGCACTCCATGGTGCGCGGCCATGGGAACCTCGTCCCTTCTCGCCAAGGACCGCAGGCCGCGGATCAGCTGCGGGAAGTCCACTCCCACGTTGCAGACCTGGGTGCACGCTCCGCAGGAGGTACACGACCACAGCTGCGTGACCTTTTCACCGCCCCGTCCGCTAAGTCCCCGCTCGGCCACTGTTCGAGGAGAGAAGCCGTCGTAGCGCTGGGCGGCCACACAGGCATATGTGCACCGGCCGCAGCCGATGCAGGCCTCAGCGTGGAACTTGCGGAAGATATCGTCACGGTCCATCCGTTACCCTCCCCACCGGGCCTTTGCTCTGGAGCAAAGTGACGAAGCTGTCCACGGTGGAGCCGAAGAGCTCACCCTCGGCCGCGGAGATCCACTTCAGCACCAGCCTCTCCCTTCCGATCCCCAGGAGATCGAGCAGTTCCCATACCTCCTGTACCCGCATCTCTTCCCGTTGGTTGCCGGATATGTAGTGGCAATCTCCGGGGTGGCAGCCCAGGACCATCACTCCGTCGGCACCTTTCTCGAAGCACTGTAGTATTAGCCCGGCATCGATACGGCTGGAGCACATCACCCTCACGATCCTCACGCTGGGAGAGTACTGCCTACGGGACACACCTGCCAGGTCAGCCCCGGCATAGGCGCACCAGTTGCAGCAGAACGCCACCACTCTCGGCTGCCAGGGCTCCACATCGGTCACTGGTCCTCCTGGAGACCGTATGGCCTCTTAATCCTTACCCGGCCGTCGCCCCCGATGAACGAAGGAAGGACGGCGACCCCAGAGGACGTGGAAACGCCGTTTCCTCGACCGACCGCAATCGAAGCACCCAGAGCAAGGGTTAAGTTCAGAGAGGCTTTGCCCTGAAAGGTCATGAGGATCGTCGGTTTCATCAAGACCTCCCTTTTGGACTGGGATGGTCATGTGGTGTCGTCCATCTATCTACCAGGGTGCAATTTTCTATGCCCCTTCTGCCATAATCAGGACTTGGTGCTGAACCCTGGCTCCTTCGACGAGATCCCTTTTCAGGTCATCGCCGATTACGTTCGCTCCCACTCCGAGTTCCTTGACGGGGTGGTGGTGACAGGCGGCGAGCCGACGATGCACAAGGACCTTCCACAGCTGCTCCAGCAGATCAAGGAACTGGGGGTCAAGGTGAAACTGGACACCAATGGCACGAATCCTAGGATGCTTCGCGATCTCATCGATGCCGGCCTAGTGGACTATGTTGCCATGGACCTCAAGGCACCTCTCAACGAGAAGTATGATGAGCTTGCCGGGGTCAAGGTAGATCTGGAGAACATCAAGCGCTCCATCGAGATCCTCGAGATATCAGGGATCGATCACGAGTTCCGCACCACCGTCGTACCCATCCTGCTGACCGCGCATGACGTGGAGTCAATGGCCGCATACATCGGAGGCACCAAGAGATATGCGCTCCAGCAGTTCCGTCCGGGCAACACCCTGGACCCTAGCCTGAAGGTCGTGAAACCATACTCAGGAGCAGCCCTCAAGGGAATGGCCGAGACCGCTGGCCTTTACGTACGCAAGGTCATCATCCGCGGTGATATCTAAACAAGAATCATTATCAATAGCATCATCGAGCCGCCAAGGTTTTAGTATCATTATCGTTGATTTTTATCGCATAGCAATTATGTTTAGGGGACATTGATTTGGAGCAGACACCAAGGCTTAAGACGAGCATCGAAGGCTTCGACAGGATACTGGAGGGGGGCATCCCCCAGGGGCACATCGTTCTCATGGCCGGTACTCCCGGTACCATGAAATCCTCCCTTGTGTACTATATGCTCTACAACATGGCCAAGGAGAACGGGACCACCTGCGTCTACGTGACCTTGGAGCAGTCCCGAAATTCCCTGTTGCGTCAGATGGAAAAGATGGGCATGCGCACTGAGGACGTCAAGCAGAACCTGCACGTCCTGGACCTGGGCCTGATACGCAAGAACCTCAGGCACGCAGCGGGCGGAGAGTCCTGGATGCAGGTCTTCAAAGGATACCTCAGCTCCCTGAAGAACGACATGAACTTCAATGTCATCGCCATCGACTCCCTAGGAGTGTTGGAGACCATTTCAGATATGAGCAACCGGCGTACCGACCTGTTCTACCTGTTCGAGTGGCTGAGGGACCTCAACTCCACCGTCTTCATGATCTCCGAGGTCTCCTCGGACCGGCTCTTCGAGGGAGCATACGACGAAGGGTACCTTGCTGACGGGATAATCACGCTGAAGATGCAGGTGGTGCGGGAGGTGGAAACGCAGAGAAGGATACGCTGCGTGAAGATGAGGGAGACCAACCATGACCCCTCCTACTACTCCCTCTTATTCTCCGGATGCCGGTTCCAGGTTACCAAGGCTATAAGTGAGTAAGGTCGGTGTTCCGATGCCCAAGATCTTGGAGTGCGCTAGGTGCGGTGCCGGTATAAGCCACACTGACTCTCAGTGCTGGCGCTGCGGCGAGCCGTTGAAGGGCAACCCCAAGGCCAAGGCCTCATCTGCCGTAGGTAAGAGCCCGGCTCCGGGGATCAAGGACATCAAGGACCTTAGGCCCAGGGAGAGCTCCACCACCAATTCCTCCCTGCGTCCGCTGGTAACGGGCGATTATAACGGGAGGGAGAAGGAGCTCCAGGACCGCGAGAAGGAGCTGCGGGAGGCCATGGATGCCCTGGAAGAGGAGTCCAAGGAGCTGGAGGCCGTGGCCATGGAGCTGGAGAAGGAGCGCCTTTCCATAGAGGCCTCGAAGAAGCGCATCCAAGAGAGAGAGGACGAGCTTGACGCCATGGCCCTGATAGTGCAGGAGACGGCCATGGCGGCACAGGAATACCAGAGGACCGTGACGTCGGACAAGGAAGGGGTCCAGCGGTTCAAGGAGCTGATGGCCCACCAGGCGGAATTGGGAGAGGTCCTGGAGGAGGAGAGGGCCCGCATCCGACGATCGATCGAGAGGGACATGGCAGACCAGCTCAGCCGCATAGCTCAGCTGGAGGCCGAGCTGAAGGCTGCTAACGCCACCATCAGAGAGTCACAGGGACTATCGGAACCGTCCCCCATCGATATCAAACAAGTGTTGGGCGAGATCACCCAGGTCCTGAGCTCCCAGATAGGGGCGGGCATGGCTGAGGGGCAGGGGGACCATACGGTCCGAACAGGCATCGAGGGCCTGGACAAGCTGCTCTCAGGTGGCATCCCCGCTGGAAGCGTCGTACTTATCAACGGTCCCGCGGGGAGCATGAAGACCTCTCTGGCATATCACATCCTACACCACTCCGCACGCGACAAGGTGAAAAGCCTGTTCCTATCGCTGGAACAGGACCGCGATTCCTTGCTCAGACAGATGGAGAGGCTCGGCATGCCGCGCGAGGAGTCCTTGGACGACCTGATAATAGTGGACCTTGTCGATCTCCGCCGGAGTATGGAGGGCCAGAGCGGGGACTGGAGAAACATCATCCAGCGCTACGTAGAGAATGTTATGAAGGACTGCCCCTTCCAGCTTATTGCCCTGGATTCCCTGGAATCGTTCATATCCATGAGCGAGGTCAAGTTCTCCCGTATCGAGACCCAGGACCTGTTCGACTGGTTTCGCTCCCTGGGTTTGACGACCTTCGTAATATCGGAAACCCCCATGACCAAGCTCGAGAACGATGGCGCCATGGAGCTGTACGTTGCCGATGGCGCGTTGGAGCTGGCCCTCAAGGAGGTTGGAGATTCACGCATCCAGAGATGGATTAGATGCATCAAGATGAGGGGGGCCAACATAGACCCCCGATTCCACAACATGATGCACGCAGGCAACACGTTCATTCTGAGCCTGCCCATGATGAGAGCGTCCCCTCAATCCGGGGATTGATACCAAGCTACTCGGGGATTAAATATACTTAGGCCAATTAATTAGGAAAGGAGTGAACACCTTGCAGATCGAGCGCGTGAGGACTTACATTCAGAACTTCGATGAGAACCTCCAGGGCGGGATACCCAAGAACCAGGTTGTCCTTCTCACTGGCACGCCAGGAACCATGAAGTCCTCAGTGGCATACAGCATACTATACTACAATGCGCTGGAGAAAGGGATCAAGTCCGTGTACATGACTCTGGAACAGTCCAGGGAGAACCTGTTGCAACAGATGACCTCCCTAGGCATGGACGACAAGAAGGCACAGGACTACATCCAGATCCTAGACCTTGGTCTCATACGAAAGTCGCTCACACAATTGAGCGCCAAGGGCACATGGATGCAGGTGTTCAAGATGTACGCCGACAACCTCAAGCAGAGCTTCGATTACGATATCCTCGTGGTCGACTCCCTGGACGTCCTGGAGATGGCCGCCCAGATGGAGGGAAGCCGCCGTACCGAGCTGTTCTACCTCTTCGAATGGCTGAGGAACCTTAACGTGACATCGTTCCTGATCTCCGAGACCACCCCCGACAACATGTTCGAGAACCGCTTCGATGAAGGGTACCTCGCCGACGGCGTTATCTCCCTGAAGCTCCAAGAGATCGGGGAAACGGACATTCAGAGACGCATACGATGCATAAAGCTGAGGAGCACCAACCACAAGACCGGCTACTTCTCACTTCTATTCTCTGAGAGCAAGTTCCGAGCCACCCAGGTCATCACCGAGTGATGAGCTTCTGTCGCTTCCACTGAAAAGAAGGGCAGTGACGCTCTTCCTTCCATCTCAATATTGAACGGAAGGAACACAGAAAAAAAGGGGAGAAGGGTTCTCCTCACTGGATATCCAGTTTCTTCTTGCTGCCTTCGGCCTTCTCTTTCTTAGGAAGCACGATCCTAAGCACCCCGTCCTCCATCTTAGCGGACACCTGGGTAACATCTACATCGGCGGGCAGGCTGACCTGGCGGTAGAAGGACATCCTTCCCCTCTCCCGGCGTACATAACCCTCTGCCTTGTCCTCGTTGGATGTCTCCTTGTCCGCCTTGATCACTAGGGACTCCTCGTCCATCTCCAAGCTGACATCCTCCTTGGACAGGCCAGGAAGCTCGGCTTCCACAGTGTAGTGCTTTTCATCGTCGCGAACATCAACGGCTGGCATCCGTGTCCCGGGAGGTGTCATGGACACGTAGGAGAATCCCCTGCCCATCTCGTCGAACATCCGGTCCATCTCTCTCATTATGCTTACGGGGCCCCAGAAACCCCAGGGCACCAAGCCAATGTCCCTCTTTCTGATTACCATTGGTACCATCTCCTGTAGATCTAAACAACCGATGGTTTACATCCTTATCTCACATTGTAAGCACTTCTATAAATAATTTGCCAGAGAGGTTCACGAGCATGGTCCTAGCCCTAGAAGTAGTACCACATGCTGTTGTACTCCATGGGGTCCTCTCCCCTCTCCTGCAATCTCCTGAGGTATTTTAGTATGGGGACGTCACGGTAGACGTACGTAGGTGCTGCCACGATGTTCTTTTCCCAGGGATGGAACTCGTAGATCCTTTCCCCCGCAGAGGAGATCATGATGAGGTCATGGTTCTGCCAGGAATCGATGTTGTTCTTGCCTAGGGCAGGTATGTTGAACACCGCGGCATCGGTGCGGGCGAGCCCCGGGGTCATTCTCGCCTCCTCCTTCCTCTCCTGCAGGATGCGGGCGATAGGTACTCGATACCAGTCCGTCTCCTCCTTACCCTTGGTGTTGAACGTATAATATGGGTCGACACCAATCTGCTTAAGCAACAGGCGGAGGGCCACGGTCTCGAACCTGCGGCTGTTCTCCATGGTGAAGACCTGCTGGTTGTACACCGAAAGACCCGCCCGGCGGATCTTGTTGATGCACCACATGACCTCGGGCGTGACCTCGTAGGCATGCTCGAAATGGGTGACCACGCACAGCTCCCTCTTGGAGGGATCGTTGAAATCGCCCATCATGTCTATGAGCTCCTGATCGAAGCGCATGGGGAGAACCACGGGTAGCCTCGTCCCGAGCCTCACTCGCTTGATATGGTCCAGCTCCGCCACCCTGGAGAGGAGACGGCGGATGCGATTGTTGGGAAGCAGCGCAGGGTCCCCACCGGTGATGAGTATCTCTGACACTAAAGGATGCTCCTGGAACCATGACAGGGCCTCATCCAGCTTGGAGATGGGGGCGAGGGCGTCGGGGCTGACGGCCTCATCGATCTCCCAATTGCGCTGGCAATAGACGCATATCTGGGCGCAGCTGTTGTAGGGCTTGAGGATAGCAATCATCGGGTAACGCCGGGTAACCAGATCAATGGGGGAGGTGTCACCTTCCCGCATGAAGTCCAACGATTCTGTCCCCCTCATCCGGAGGATGCCGTCGATATAGCTCAATGGGGGGATGACCTGAGCACGAATGGCATGATCGTACCAACGATGAGGCTCCATGTCCATGAGGGACAGGTAGTAGGGAGTTATGCCGAAGGGTATCCGGTTGCTGACAGCCATATCTATGGCCTTACGCTCGTCGTCAGTTAGCTCCACGAGACCATCGAGGTCCTGCGTGTTCCTGAGGACGTTGATCAGCTGCCACTTATAGCTCTGCCACTTCTCAGGATCACCTCCCAGGGCCTCGATTATGCGCTCGCGGTTCTCCTTCCGTCGCTCCACGACCTCAGGGTCCAGGCCGGTAGGGTACGACTGTATCCTCTGACATGCCCTCTCAGAGAGCACGTCCAGAAAGTCCGATCTGATCTTCGCCGCCTCCCTTCCGGACGTCTGGGAGAGGTCCGGAGACTCCTCCAGCGCCAGCTCGGAAAGGCCTACCGCTCCTTTGATTATGTGGTAGATGTCCACGAAGAAGGCTCTGTTGCCAGCAGCAATCTGGCCTTCATTAACGAGCTGGTGCAGCACCTTGAGCGTACTGCATCCGCTTATCTTCTCGTTCCTTGGTGATAGGAAGTTCCTGAGAACCTGGATGCAATACAGCGCGTTCACCCGCTCCAGCGAACTCGCGGTCCACGATGGCAAATGATAGGTTAGCTCCAGCTCATAGAGGCTTTTGAACGCCCGTTCCCTGACCACCTCCAGGTCAGAGCTCGAGCATATGTCATCAAATAGGGCAGGGGCTACCTGCTTGAGATCATCAATGTCTATCTCTTCCAGTGCCGATGCTCTCTGATGCTCCGTCCAGAGGTCCTCTTCCACTCCTTCGCTGTTCCTAACTTCCGGTAAGTGATCATCTTTCATCTCAATACCTCACGTTAGTGCCCGCCGACTTCCTCTGGAAGAACAGGTCGGCAGCCTTCTCTTATTATAGACGCCATCCTATTTGAACATGCCAGGGCTGAGACTCCGATTCTGATGATGGGATGACGGCAATGGCGGCGCGGGAATTCGCAACAGATCCAAATGCTGGTTCATGTGCTTACCCAAGGCCAATTCCGACCGTCCCCATGGCCAAAAATTCATATACGGTCAGCGGTTTCAGACTCACGCACGGGCTCATGGTCTAGCGGTTATGACGTCTCCCTCACACGGAGGAGACCGCCGGTTCGAATCCGGCTGAGCCCACTTTTCAATTTTCCCTGTTATTGACGTTTGTGATCTAGCTAATCTCCCGGACAATCCCTCTGGCCTTGCATTTCATTCCTGGTTTGAAGTTGTCCCTCTATCATCTGATGCGAACGATGAGCGCTCTCAGGCTGATTCGCCAGATCAAGGAATGGAGCGTGAAAAAGGGGAGCCGATATGAAGGGCCAGATAATTTGAGAACAGACCATTATCGTTAATCGAACCAAGCTTCGAATGTTGGCCTAGATCTCTATCCACCACAAATTCTGGTAAGATGGCCTTCCTCCTACCTCAGATCCGCCAGTTCATGGGTGCCATGTCTTTGCTCTGTTCCATTAATCTTCGAACAGGTCGCCTACCCATTTAATTGATTCCGGGTCGCGACATACGAAGACCTGATAATCCACCAATCTTGTTAGTTCCTGCATACGACCTCGTTCGATTTCGTAATACGAATTTTTAAAAAGTATTAATAGCCCTTCTCATTTCAGCCTATCATCTGATCATGTCCTTGGACTTGTCGGGACCAAGGGCGGCTCCGAACGGGGGTGTTCAAATCGATACGAAAAAAACATATGCTATATTAGCTGCGCTAGTGGTGGTGATCGCCGCTACTGGCGCAGCATACCTGCTAACCAGGGGCGAGGATAACGGGAGCAACGCAGAAAAAGCTACCTCCTTAGACTCATTGGGCAGACCGGTGGAGGTGCCGGAGAAGATCGACTCTGTCTTCTGTGTAGGGGCTTGCTCCCTGAGGCTAGTATCTTATTTCGACGTGTTCGACAAGGTGAAGGCCGTGGAGACCGCTGGTACATTCAACACGCGGGACGATCAGACATATTATCTCGTGAACAAGGGGAACCTATCCTCCTTGCCGCAGGTCGCCACCGATGCCGAGAGCATTCTGGCATTGGGCCCTAGCTTGATCATAACATCCACCGCAACGGATGCTGGTACCGCCGATACCCTGCAGAACCAGACAGGCATCCCCGTCTATGTCATCAATGCCAATCTGGAGTTCGGTGATGATTTCTACGATCAGATTACATCCCTAGGGAAGCTGTTCGGCGAAGAGGAGAGGGCGGCAAAGCTGAACAAAGGCATTGCGGACATGATCAGCGAGATTACCTCAAGGTCATTGAACGAAAGCACTGAGAACGCATACGCCAGCGGGATGTTCTACTATGGTGGGGCGTCTTTCCTCAAGGCCTCGGGGAACTACCTCCCCTTTGACTACTCCAACGTCACCAACGCCATCGCCCCTGCCGGCAATGGCCAGCCATATGTCATTACGTTAGAGACACTGGTGGCTGCCGATCCAGACTACATTTTCATAGACAGCATAGGCCTGAGCGACTGCGTGGCATCTATGAACGGTTACATTGCGGACGAGACCGGGCTTCAGAACGTGTCCGCGATAGAGAATGGCAGCATATTTTCTACAATGGTCTACAAGTGCTACGGAACCAACTGGGAGAACCAGCTTATCAACTCCTACTACGTGGCATCCGTGATGAACGGTGAGGCCTTCTCCTGGACCTTTGACCAGAAGGCCAATGAGATCATTCAGTTATTCTATCCAGAAACAACCATGACATACTCGGAGATCGCTGATGGTCAGAGCGGCAACGGCTGCGGGGAAGTGACGCTGTAATATTTTTCAAACAACTTCCAATCTTTTTCTGGAATACGGTGATCAGAACGAAGAACGGCGACATGACCGCGGACCACGACAAGTGGGAAGGCTTCGACATCTACGATGATGGCGATGGGGAGGCCACTCACAACTCCTGTTTGTATCGCGGATACGTCAGGAGGAAAGGCCTGGTTGTAGTGCTTTCTCTAATGGCCCTCTTCGCATGTATCATCATCGCTGCCCACAACGGCCCTCTGAGCATATCCACCTCTGACATCATCCGGTACATCTTTACATTTGACAATGATGGAATGGGGGGCGTCGTCTGGAACATCCGAATGGTCAGGATCGTCGGTGCGATCCTTGCTGGATCAGGTCTGGCGGTCGCGGGCGTGGTCATGCAATGCATCCTGCGGAACCCGCTGGCCTCTCCCTACACTCTGGGGATCTCCAGCGCCGCTGCGTTCGGAGCATCGTTCGCCATCATATTCCTGAACGCTGGCTCCAGCATTACGTCCATAGTCTCCATCAGCAATCCCTACGTCACTACCATCAGCGCCTTTCTGTTCTCGCTGCTGGCAACCGGCGCCATCCTGCTACTGACCAGGGTGACCCGCGTTAGCGCGGAAACGATGGTCCTCGCAGGAGTGGCCATCAGCGCCATGTTCGCCGCTGGCCTCTCCTTCATGCAGTACCTAGCAACAGACTCCCAGCTGGGCAATATCGTCATGTGGACGTTCGGAGACCTGGGAAAGGCGACCTGGTCCTGGAACACCCTTATCATGGCTGTCCTGCTATCGGTGACCCTGTACTTCTACTACAAGCGATGGGACTACAACGCCATGGAGGCGGGGGAGGAGACCGCCATGGGGCTCGGTGTACACACTGAGAGGGAGAGGATCATAGGCATGGTTCTGGCCTCGGTCCTCAGTGCTGTCATCGTCTCCTTCTTCGGCATCATCGCGTTCATAGGGCTCCTTGGTCCACATATAGCTCGCATGATCATTGGAAGCGATCACCGGCACCTCATACCCCTATCGATAATCCTGGGCGCCATCATATTGATCGCCGCGGATGGATTGGGGCAGGTGATCCTGTACCCATCGGTCATACCGGTGGGGATAATCACATCCATGCTCGGAGGGCCGCTGTTCATCTACCTGCTGATAAGGAGGTACAGGAAATGACGTTCTTCCAGGTGAACGGTGTGGAGTTCTCCTACAAGAGCGTGAAGGTCCTGGACGACGTCACATTCACCATCGAGAAGGATGAAGTGACATCGATCATGGGCCCCAACGGTGTCGGCAAGACCACCTTGATGAAGTGCATCAACAAGATCCTGATGCCCGCCATGGGCTCGGTCATCATAGACGGGTCGAACCTCCATAAGATGAGCAGAAGGGACATCGCCAAAAAAATAGGCTATGTATCACAGAGGGGCGAGATGTCCAGGATGACGGTCTTTGACTCCGTTCTGTTGGGGAGGAAACCGCATTTTGAATGGGAGGTCACCGAAAAGGACATCAGGCTCGCTGGAAGAGTTATCCACCTGATGGGCTTGGACGATCTGGCGCTGAAGTATGTCAATGAGATAAGCGGCGGGGAGTACCAGCTGGTGCAGATCGCCAGGGTGCTGGTGCAACAGCCCAAGGTGATCCTCCTGGACGAGCCCACAAGCAGCCTGGACCTGCCCAACCAGCACATGATAATGCATCTGATTAGGAACATCGCGAGAAGGAACCACATAGCGGCCATCATGACGATACATGACCTCAACCTGGCGATCCGTCATTCAGACAAGTTCATAATGATGAGGGAAGGAGCGATCTTCGCCACCGGCGATCATAGCATAATAACGCCAGAGAACATTCGTGCCGTCTACAATATCGACGCATTTGTGGAAAAGGTAAAGGGGATACCGGTGGTCATACCGATATGAACGGAAGGGATCTCAGTGGGTACGAAAAGGATTAATCCGAAGCAGAGGGGGTTCTTCAACGAAAAGGCCAAGGTGTGGGATGAGATCTCCGTCCACGATAGCAGTAAGGTAGAATACATAACCGATATCCTCTCCATAAAGGGCCACGAAAGGGTCCTGGACATCGGCACAGGAACTGGGGTAATGATCCCACATTACGAGGCCCGTCTGGTCAACGGGTCCATTGTGGCCGTGGACTACTCTGAGAACATGATCGATGTCGCCCGGACCAAGTATCCTGAGAGCGAGCATCCATTCGTCTCCTACGTCATCTCCGATGTGTACGATCTCGAATACTGCTCGGAGTTCGATCTGGTGGTCTGCTACTCGTGTTTCCCTCACTTCGTCGATCAGCCCCTGGCGATCAAGATACTGTCGAGGGCACTTAGGAAGGGGGGCCGGCTTGCCGTCGCGCACTCCGACTCGGCGAAGAAGATCAATGGCATCCACATGGAGGGAGGTGTGGAGATCTCCAACGACTTTTTACCGTCGATGGAGCGGTTAAAGCGAATGATGACGGACAGCGGCCTCTCGGTGCTCTTCGAGAGGGATGATGACGCTTACTATATCTGTGTCGCCAGGAAGGAATGAGACACGCCGCTAGGTATTTACACCTCAATGCGGTGATGTTCATACACGCTCCCAGCGGTCCCAACGCTACTGCTCTATCGCTACCGCCTCGGCAATGTGGTCCTCGATGTTCAAAACCACCGGAACAAAGAACAGGGACGCACTGACGACCACCATTATCAGCCCCCCGGCGATGAACCAGGCCTGAATGCCGAACACCGCCGCGAATGGGCCAGAGAGCGCCAGCCCCAAGGGGGCCATTCCGCTGGACAAGCTCGACAGGAGCGCGAACACCCGTCCCTGCATGTCGGCCCTGATTCCCTTCTGCAGTATTGCCATGACGATGCCGTTGACTATGGATAGGCCCGTGCCGATGAACAGGGCGGTCGTGGCCGCGATGAGGAAACCGTCAGGAGGCAGCACGCCTATCAAGAGCACCCCTCCGCCAGAGGAGGCAAGGGCCCCTATGCACGTGACGATCTTCCGCTTGGATCCGCCCCACATCCCCAGTATGAGGCCGCCCGTGATCATGCCCGCCCCTAACATGACATCCATGAAGGCGGCCTGGTACGGCCCCTGGCCGAAATGATACAGTGTCAGCAGGTTAAAGAACGTGAACGCCGGGGTGATCAGGAAGTTAACGACGGAGAACACCGCTACCACCAGCAATGCCCCCTTCCAGGCCTGTACGTATCGGAACGCCTCCACGAGATCTCGGAGTATAGGGGTCTTCTCACGCCCCTTGGGCTTCCTGATCTCTGGTATCCTCACCACCAACAGGGCGGTGATGGCCATGGCCGCGGTCACCACATCCATGCCCAGGACCAGGTACATGGGTAGGGCGACGTAAAGGAACGCCCCGAGGGCCGGGCCCATGATGCTGGTGAGCCCCATGACGGACTGATTGAGGCCGGTGATGCGTGCAAGATGGTCCTTCGGTACCATGAGCGCGGTGGAGGCTTGCATCGCCGGCCAGTGGAAGGCCTGCATGGCTGACCGGAAGAACATTACGATGAATATGTGCCAGAGAGCGATGGCCTGGGCAACGAACAGGAGCATTAGGATCAGAGTGCCCAGAGCGGTTAACAGGTCAGCGAAGAGCATAACCTTCTTCCTGTCGTGACGGTCCACGTACGCTCCGGCGAACGGGGACAGGAATACCTGAGGGAGAAGCCCCATGGCACCAGCAATGGCCAGGTCCAGTGGGGAGGCGGTGGTGACCGCGACCCAGAACATCAGGGCCCACTGTACGAGAGCACTCCCAAGGAGGGAAAAGGCCTGCCCGGCCCATAGAGTGAAGAACCGACGCATCCACGGCGGGGGCGTGCTCTCTTTCTTTGCAACTTCGATCGAGGCCATCAGCATTGACCGCCCAGAAGTGTCATCGATGATGCTTGGGAACGGATATGCCCAAGGTATGCTAGCCTGCGACCTTTACTGAGACCTAGGAGGGACTTCGTCAAGGTCCCGGGCGGTAAATGCGATACGATTTTCTCACAACCTCCCCCGTTCGACGGCCGACTCCCCATCACCGACACTAATAATTTGTATCCATTTATCAATTTCTTACGATAGTAGCTATCCTTATGTCCTTTGTCGGCTCCCTTAGAATGATCATTTTACTAGAGGAGCAGGGCCGCTATCTGGGCACCTCACAGATAGATCGACCATCTGGTCGAGGTCGAAAGGCCGCCTGGAATGCACCTGATGATGATAATCTCCATGTTTCACCGGGTCTCAAGGTCCCATGGGCCGCCGAGCCGATCTTCATCGATGATATGGTGGGCTCGATGACCTGCTGGCAGAGGGGATCGAACGGTCGAGCTTGGCCACATAACTAGAAGTGATTGGCGTCTTCCCGAAAAGTTCCAGCATTTGCTAAGAGGCCCATATGCTACAATATTCCATGGAGAAAAGAAGGGACAAACATACTATGATGTTCATGATCCCAATCTGGCCAGATCGGTTATGTTACAATGGCATCATTGCAAATGGGATGCACGTTCCTTATAGTGCCATAAATTTTCCCCTATAGATGATTAATAAATTTATATCAAATGTTGTTAACTTGTTAATAGAAATTACTATATATCCTGATAACCTGTGTATTTAGTTAGTGATGAAATATGGCCATCGGAAGGAGAACACGGATTGTTGCGGCACTCGCAGTTGTTGCGGTTGTGATAGTGGCAGGCACAGCGGTCCTGCTGTCCTCGAACAGCTCCAATGCGAAGACAGGTAAATTGGGCGTCGTGGCGAGCTTCTACCCCCTCTACTACTTCTCATCGGAGATCGGTAAGGAACACGTGGACGTCAGCATGCTGATCCCGGACAACTCCGAGCCTCATACATGGGAGCCATCTCCATCTGATATCATCAAGGTCAATGATGCAGACATTCTTGTCTATAACGGTCAAGGTTTCGAGCCGTGGATGGACACGGTCCTAAGCTCCGTGGACAATGATGATCTGGTCGTGGTCGACTCATCCCAGAACATTTCCTTGCTTCTTTCCGACGAGATAACGGAGGCCTATGAACAGGCGGTGGAGGCCTTCAATGGCGGCCTCACCTCTGTGGTCACAGCTACGGACTCAGAAGCTTCGGCGCCGACCATGAGCGCAGAGGGATACGTGAATGTTAACTTCTCCCCCCTGGCCAGCGGGAATGGCGGTTATATCAAGGTAAGTTCCATGAACGGAGGGGACATCAGGCTATTTGTCACCAATGCCACCGAGTTCACCATACGATCATCCACAGGTACCGAGCTGGAGTATGAGCTGGAAAGTGGATCTGTGAGTTCCTATCCTCAGTTCAATGGATCGAAGTTCGTGGAGCTTGGAGCCGGTGAGGTCTATTCCATATCCTTCAGCTCCAATTCCACCGGGACCGGGCTGATCATGATCGCCGGGGAGGAGGAGGGAGAGGGAGGCCACGAACATGGCCTGAACGATCCACACATTTGGTTGGACCCGATCAGCGCCAAGGCCCAGGTATCCAATATTCTGAAGGCTTTCGTCGCCGCCGATCCCTCGAACGCCACGGCCTACCAGCAGAACGCTGATGATCTCAAGTCCCGCCTCGACGTTCTCAATCAGGAGTTCGTCAATGGACTGGCGAAGAGGACCAAGAACGCCATCATCACGACCCACGAGGGATTCAACTACCTGGCCATGCGCTATGGCTTCGATGCGTACGCGGCCATCGGCATCTCCGCCGATGCCCAACCCAGCGCTGCGGACCTGGCGGCTCTGGCGGATATGGTCGACCAGCTCGGCCTTGACTACGTGTTCTCGGAGCCTATCTTCTCGGACAGCATTATCGACACGATCGCCGAAGAGACAGGTGCGCAGGTGCTAGTCCTAGATGGTATCCACAGCAGGACCGGAGCGCATTCCAATATGGACTACTTTGAGATAATGCGTGCGAACCTAGAATCTCTGAAGACCGGCCTTGAGGTGACCCCCTGAAACATCTTTCCTTCTCATTCCTTATTTTGTCGAATGACCGCGGTTGGAGTTTCTCCTTTATTAAGAAAAAAAGAATCATTGATGAAAAGTTAATAATAGATGATATATCTGTTGATAAGATATCGGCATGCGCAATGGAACGCCATCGCAGAGGGAGAGCGCATAATCCCTTCGAGCTGCGACAGCGATTCCAGCAATCGCACAATATTAAATCACGGTTCAGCATTTATTCGGTGGGCTCCAGATGGTAGAAAAGGTAATCGAGGCAAAGGACATCGTGGTGAAATACGACGGCATTACCGTGCTGGACGGCGTTAACCTGGATGTCCTGAAGGGAGACTTTCTGGGGATCGTCGGTCCCAACGGAGGAGGGAAGACCACGCTCCTTAATGCCCTCCTAGGCAACGTTAAGCTCTCACATGGAGAGGTGCGCCTTTTCGGCACCGACCTGAGCAAGTTCAAAGAGCACCATCGCATAGGATATGTGGCCCAGCATGCGATTCAGTTCGATCCCCTGTTCCCTGCCACGGTGGAGGAGATCGTCCGCCTGGGCTGCATCTCCCGGAACAACCTCGGCCGATGGATCACCGCTGCGGACAAGGAAGCGGTCAAGGAGGCCATGGATGCCGTGGGGATCTATGAGGTCCGCAAGAGCAAGATCAGTGAACTATCGGGCGGGCAGAAGCAGCGTATCTTCATCGCCAAGGCGCTGGTCAAACGTCCCGAGCTATTGATCCTCGATGAGGCCGCGAGCGGTCTCGACGTATCCATCCAGGACCGGTTCGTGAACCTGCTGCGGCAGCTCCGGGACGAGACCGGGGTCACTATCGTGACAGTGTCCCATGACCTTTCCAGCGTGATGTGCCAGGCCAATAAGCTGGCCATAGTCAACCGCAAGCTGGAGATGACCGAGATAACACCGGGGACCGACCCCACGAAGTCGCTTCGCGATGCCTACGGTGAGCACTTCACGTTCGTGTTCCATAACCACCGTGACAATTGCATTATTCCTCGATGATGGTGATTAGAACATGGACCTGATAACTGCATTTGACTACACCTTCTTCCAACGAGCCTTCATAGGAGGCCTCTGTGCCGCAGTGCTGTGCTCCCTGCTGGGGGTCTTCATCGTCCTCCGTCGTGCAGCTCTCATCGGCGAGGGGGTCGCGCATCTGTCCTTCGGCGGTATTGCCCTCGGCCTTTTCCTATCCATCTATCCCTTGGACACTGCCCTCGTACTATCTCTGCTGGGCATACTCGGAATATCGTACATGCAACGGAAGCGGATCGTGTACTCGGAGATGGCCATAGGGATCATGATATCGTTCGGCCTGGGTCTTGGTGCTGTGCTGGCCAGCCTGGGGAACGGGTTCAACGTCGATCTCTTCGATTACCTGTTCGGTTCCATCCTCACGATCTCCGCGGACGATCTGACGCTCAGTGTAACCCTGTCACTCGTGGTCGTCGTCTTCATAATCCTGTTCTTCAAGGAGCTTATGCACCTCACCTTCGATGAGCAGGGTGCCCGGCTGTCCGGCGTGCCCGTCTTCCTCCTGGACCTGGCCTTCAACATCGTGCTGGCCCTGACCGTGGTGGTATCGATCAAGATCGTCGGTTCCTTGTTGGTCTCGGCTTTGCTCATACTGCCTGCTTCATCGGCCATGCAGCTATCGAAATCGTTCCGCGGTACCGTGGCCATAAGCCTGGTGGTAGGCATCATCGCCGTAGTCCTTGGTCTGGTAGCATCGGCATTGTACGAAAGGCTCGCGACCGGCGGCGCTATCGTGCTGATAAGCATAGGTCTGTTCCTAGTGTGCGTGCTTCTGAAAAAGATCATGGGATCGGATCCCAAACCAGTAACGATCTCGTAGCCTGGAAGGTCCTCCAACTCCTTCCTGGCCTTAAGTTTAGAACGGACGCGCATGTCTTCGTCCATCTGGTATAACGGCAAGTATATCAACGATCGCCGAGGTATAGGGACGATCGAAAGAGGCATTGTTTTCCAGTTTCCAGCCTCTCCAAAGAATAGGAAACGGCGGATAAGGCCGCCGTTCACCGATGGTGGCCAACGACCATGACCGCCATCAGCCTAGATAAAAAAACCGAAAAACGGATTCAGCAGCTCCAGCCATATGTAAGGCCAAGCCGCAGAGAGAGATTCCCTTTCATCACTGAGCGAACGGCCCTGCTTGTCATCGACATGCAGGGATACTTCCTGGATCCATCGTCCCATGCTTCATTCCCGGAGGCCGAGGAGATCATGGGGAACGTCATCAGCCTTGTCGATTCCTTTCGTTTCTCTCACAGGCCGATCATTTTCACTTGGCATGCGGTGAGGAGCGATGAAGACCCCGGCATCATGGGAGGTTGGTGGGGCGACGTTCCCGCGGATAAGGACCCGCTCTCGCATATAGATGACCGCCTGCAGCCAGAAAAGGACGGGGCGATAGTTCGAAAGACCCGTTACAGCGCGTTCATCGGGACCGAACTGGAAGGCATCCTGCGAGGACTAAGGGCTGATAAGGTGGTCATTACCGGGGTCATGACCCACCTATGTTGCGAATCCACAGCTCGTGATGCTTTCATGCGCGATCTGGAGGTGTTCTTTGTGATGGATGCCACGGCAACAGACCATGAGGACCTCCATATGGGGAGCCTGCGGGCGTTGGCCGACGGCTTCACCATAGTGGTGACCACAGAGGAGGTGCTAAGTTGGATGGAAGGCAGGCAGTGACCATCATTGGCGCAGGACCAGCAGGGATGGCTGCTGGGATCTACCTCCAACGCGCTGGTCTGGCACCATTGTTGTTGGAAAAGAACGTTCCCGGGGGGCTGTTGAGGTATGGGTACTGGATCGAGAACTATCCAGGATTCCCCGGGGGCATCGGGGGAGATAGGCTGGCGTCTCTCATTCATGATCACCTACTATCGGTGGGAGGGAAGGTCACCATCGCCTCCGTGGAGCGGATCGACCGCGATACGGAACGAACCTTCACCATCGCCACCTCCCAGGGGACGGTCGAATCGGACGCGGTCATCATGGCCACAGGTACCAGGCCCCGTACCATCGACATACCCGGGCTGAAAGGGCTGGAGGGCATCTCCGCGTTCTACGATCTCTTCGAGCTGTCCAGGGCAGCAGGAGGCCACGATAGGATCCTTGTCTATGGTGGCGGTGATGCCGCCTTCGACCAGGCCATACGGCTGAGGGAGGAAGGCCACGAGGTGACCGTACAGTGCCGTTCTGAACCCAGGTGCTTACCGTTGCTCCGAGAGCGGGCGAGGATGAGAGGCATTCCTCTAGTGGATGGTTTGCCGATCGTCAATGTGAGAAAAGACCAGGACGGTACGGTGCTGGATATGGGACAAGGAGACCACATGATAGTGGACAAGGTCCTACTGGCCTGCGGGAGGGAACCCAGGGTCGAGATACTGAGCCCAACGCTCCTCTCCCAGATGTCCATTGTGCCCTCCCCATCGCCTGTCCCCGGACTATTTCTGGCAGGCGATCTTGTGGGTGGGATGGAGCGGCAGGTCGGCATAGCCATCGGGAGCGGGATGAGCGCGGCAATGAAGGCCGAAAGATACGTGGATGGGAGTTGACACAATGGACGTGCTCGAACATTACGGGAACGATACACTGGCCAGCGTCTTCGTCGCCCAGATGAGAAGGGAGGACCCCCGATCTGTGGTCGAGTTCGTGGAATCCGTTCAGCCCCCCCTGTCAAGGGAGGAAAAGTGGGTGATAATCGTGTCATCCATGTTCGGCTGCCCCATCGGTTGCATGATGTGCGACGCCGGCGGTGACTACGCCGGTCCACTGACCTCCCCGGAGATACTTGCACAGATCGATGAATGTGTGTTGAGGAGATACCCCGACCGCAGGGTACCTTCCAGGAAGTTCAAGGTGCAGTTCTCGCGCATGGGCGAACCGTCCATGAACCCGGCGGTCCTTGAAACCATGAGAGCCCTGCCTGGATGGTTCGACGCTCCTGGACTGATGGTATCACTGTCCACCATCGCTCCAGCACGAGCCTCCGGCTTCTTCGAAAAGCTCCTGCACATCAAGGAGGAGATGTACCGTAATGGCAGGTTCCAGTTGCAGTTCTCCATCCACACCACGGACCTTGAGAAGAGGAGGGCCCTCATACCGGCCGAGACCTGGACCTTTGAACAAATTGCGGAATATGGGGAGCGTTTCTATAATCGCCGTCATGCTGATAGGAAAGTGGTCCTGAATTTCGCCCCCCTTGTCGGCTATCCGATAGATGCCACAAAGCTGAATGAGCACTTCGATCCAGAGTTCTTCATTATAAAGCTAACGCCGTTGAACCCCACGATACGATCGATGGACCATGGCATAAGGTCCGTGCTGCAGCACGGCTGTCCTGAGACCTGTATGGACCTGATGAACGCCCTCTATGACGAGGGCTACGAGGTGATTCTCAGCCTGGGAGAAGAGGTGGAGAACCGGATAGGCAGCAACTGCGGTCAGTACGTACAACGCATGTTGAGCGAAGGACGGCGGCCGGAGGGCGCGTATGATGTACAACTTTACCGAGGCCAGATGTGAAAATCGTCCCATAGTGAACGTGCTTCATTCTCCAGAGTATAATTTATAGTGAGTCCACCTTAATTGGGGCGAGAAGATGAGGTCAAGGATCATTACGTTGAGCAAGGAGCTCAACGAAAATTTTAGGGAACGCGACGAGGAGATCGCTGGCTCCCTTTTGGCGATGCTGTCAGGGGAGCACGTACTGTTCATCGGCCCGCCCGGAACGGCCAAGAGCATGCTCGCCAGGGAGCTGTGCAAGTCTATCAAAGAAGGCAATTTCTTCTACTACCTGCTCACCCGCTTCACCACCCCTGATGAGATATTCGGGCCCCTGTCACTGAGCTCGCTCCAGGAGGACATCTTCCGGCGTAACATCGAGGGATACCTGCCGACAGCCCATGTATCGTTCCTGGACGAGATCTTCAAGGCCAACTCCTCCATCCTGAACTCACTGCTCACCATCCTCAACGAGCGCAAGTATCACAACGGATGCGAGATCCTGGACGTGCCCCTCATATCTGTCTTCGGGGCCTCCAACGAGCTGCCGGAGGAGAACGAGTCCCTGGAGGCGCTGTACGATCGATTCCTGTTCCGCTTCTATATAGGATACGTGCAGGACGAGACCAATTTCGTGGACATAATCCTGGGGCATTCCGAGAACTTCACGCCCTCGGTGCAGCTAACCGTGGAGGAGATCAGGAAGGAGCTGCAGGAATCGGCCGATGTCACCATCGACAACGACGTCATGGACTCCATCGTCGCCCTGCGGAAAGAGTTCCGCACTTCCAGCATCTCCATCTCCGACCGCAGGTGGAAGAAGATGGTGGGGGTCCTCAAGGTGGCCGCCCACAGCCTCGGCCGTTCCAATGTGGACAAGAGCATGCTCCCCATTCTGAAGCATATGCTTTGGAACCGACCGGAGGAGAAGGTGACCATCGGGAAGCGCCTGGTGGAGATGGCCGTGGCAGGAGGTCTGAACCTAGACAAGGAGCAGCAGTACCTGCAGGACCTACACGATTCCGCCAAGCAGTTGAAGGATTTCGAGCTGCCAGAGATCGTAACGTGCAAGTCGTGCGGGCAACGGTTCTCCAATTGGAAGGGACTGCAGGTGCACGCCTCCGCCTTTCATGATCACGCCTACATGCTCCCGGACGATGACAACCTCTACCAGCTGTGGAAGCATAAGGTGTCACCGCATCTTCTCCCCAACCTCATCGAGCTGTACGCGAGCAGAGGACATCCCGTCATACTCACCGCCTCCCCTCAGGACAAGGAGCTGTACATCAAGGAGCTGACCGACTTCCAGGAGGACCTGGGGATCCTCGAGAAGGACCTGGGCAAGGAGAGAGAGGTCCTGGTGAACATACTCAACAATAACATCTGGCTTACTCCCAGGGACCGAGAGGGTATCATGGCCCAGTATGACATCAAGACCAAGGCCATGGTCAAGATGAAGAAGCTGCACTCCGAGACGCGGGAGATCGTTCTATCGGAGGACGTGGTAGAGCCCTGAGGTCCCCATGGCGGAAACGAGCAGCGTACGCTGCCGGAAGGCCCTGAACGATGACTCCGTGCGCCTGGTGGTGGGGCGGCCGAGGATGATACCACGGAAACGCAGGGAGGAGATAGCGTCCATACTGGCGCAGGAGATCCTGGAGCGGAGATCGGTGATAGATGTCCGCAGGCAGGCCGCCCGCTACGGCTCGTTCTACATTGTTCTGAAGGCTCTGAAGGGAACGGAGGATTGGGAGAAGCTCCGGGGCATGGCCGCCAGGAGCGATATCCTTGCTGCTCTTTCGCTACGATACACCACGATGGTCGTCCTTGACCTCCTGGACAGGACGGCCCCCCTGCCGGCATCGAGCGAGGCGGAGAGGAGCCTCAGGGGCCTGACGGCCCTCACCCTGATCGCTTGGCAGCGCCACAGCGATGTCAACATGGAGATGCTGGCCCGCGGCGTGGAGGAGTTCGAGTCGACAGACGTCCGGGGGGAGGCCCTGGGCTCTCTGGGATCGGTGTTGAAGGAGCGGCTAACCATTGTGGTCGAGCAGATGGAGAGCTACATGGAGATGCTGGAGATGATGAAGAAGATGCTTCCCTCCGGCGATGACGAGACCTTCGTGGAGGAGGTCTTCCAGGCCTACATGCAGAACATCGAGAGCATGGCCCAGCTTCTCCGTCAGAGGAAGGACCTACAGCGCATCATAGACCTGATGGGCAAACTGGACGTGGAGTACGGGGCCAAGCAGGAGAAGGCCAAGAGCTTCACCACCACCGAGGCCTATGACCTGGGCCTGTCAAAGGACATCCGCCACGTCCTACCAGTGGAACTGCTCAAGCTGCAGGACCCCATACTTCGCCTGCTGTTCTTCTCTCAGATGCTGGAAGGGGCGCTCCTGACGTATCAGCTCAAGGGGCAGGACGATCCTGAAAATATGCCGCCAAAGAAGAAGGGGCCGGTCATCGCCCTCATCGACGCCTCTGGCTCCATGTATGGGGAGCCGGAGATACTGGCCAAGGCGTTCATCCTCATGCTGGCCAAGCGCATGGAGCGGGAAGGAAGGAACATCAAGGTCATTCTGTTCGCCGCCTCCGACTGGAAGCTGGAGATCGACCTGGCGGACAAGAAGAAGGTGGCCAAGAACCTTCTGGACCTCATGGTCCGGCATTTCGAGGGATACACCGACTTCAACTCCGCCCTGCGCGTGGGCCTGGACAATGTCAAGGGGAAGGAATGGCACGCGGCCGATGTCATCCTCTTCACCGACGGAGAGTCCAACCTGAACAACGAGGTCCTGATAGACGAGTGGAACGACTTCAAGCTCCGCACCAGCTCCAAGATATACACACTCATCGTCAACAATGATACAGCGGGGGGACTGGAGCAGGTCTCGGACAAGATCTGGACGCTTCCCATGGGCAAGTGGGATGTGGAGGGGAGCCCCTCAGGTCTGATCAAGCTCATCGCCAAAGGGTAAGAGCTTCTCACCATGGGACCTGAAGATAAGGTCCGAAAAAAAAGGGGGGAACCTCCTGCCCGGCGAAAGAATTGTTAATATGGGACATCACTATCACCTACTAGGATGGTAAAATGAGCTACGGATTCGACATCGGTCCTTCATTCTTCTCGTTCCGTAGCTCTGCCATTATATTTTGATGGCCTGCCAGCGTAAGCAGGGCAGGCCCCCATTTTCCATCCTTTATCTTTGAGGTGAGATGAAATGAGCTACACTGGAAAGGCAGTTCGCTTGGAAAGGATCATGGACCGCAGGACATGGCGTACGGTCATCGTCCCCATGGACCATGGAATGAGCCTGGGGCCTATCAAGGGCCTGGTGAACATGACGGAGACCGTGGACAGGATCGCCGAGGGAGGCGCCAACGCCGTCTTGGGCCATATAGGCCTGCCCCTTCACGGGCACCGCCGTCACGGCAAGGATATCGGGCTGATCATGCACCTATCAGCGTCCACCTCCCTTTCCCCCGATCCCAACGACAAGGTCTTGGTGACGCCTGTGGAGGAGGCTCTGAAGATGGGCGCGGACGCCGTCTCCGTCCACATCAACGTGGGCGCGGAGACGGAGGGGGAGATGCTGCGCTCGCTGGGCATGACCGCCACCAAGTGCCGGGAATGGGGGATGCCCCTACTTGCGATGATGTACCCCCGGGGCCGCAAGATAGACTCCGAGACCTCGGCCCAGTATGTGAAGATAGCTGCCCGGGCGGCGGCGGAGATGGGCGCGGACATAGTCAAGACCAACTACACTGGAAGCGTGGAGTCATTCCGTGAGGTGACCAAGGGATGCCCGGTCCCAGTCGTTGTGGCCGGAGGTCCGCGCATGGAGACCACAAAGGAGCTGATGGAGACGGTCCACGATTCCGTGGAGGCCGGCGGCGGGGGCGTGGCCATGGGTCGAAACGTGTTCCAGGCCGAGGACCCCGTGAGGATGCTACGAGCCATATCCGGGATCGTGCACCAGGGCTGGAGCGTAGAGGAGGCCCTGAAGGAGATCTAGGCCGGAGGCCTGGGGCTCAGCGCTCCCGCCACCTCCCCTTCATCAGGCCGTTGCACACGAGCTTTCCCGCAATCTACCACACCTCTGCCAGATGAAAGGCCAGGTCGGCTTATACACATTGGCGAAATGCCGCGGTCGGGCTTGTTAATTAGAAGTGGTGGCCGTTGGCACCCTGCGTTTTCGTTCCCTCTCGTCCCTCGATCGTTCTCTGGGAGCCAGGATAGGCACGACCTTATGAGCCCTCCGTCCCAGCTCAAAATATGGAACACAAGATAATTGCAGGATGCCAGGAAAATAAACTCAGGGATGTCAACACGTCAAGACCCTCCGTTCGGCGATTCTAACACCACCTTACCGCCGTATGAGCGTTGACGTCCCCTCTCCGAGGGGTTCAGGAGCCAACCTATAAATCGTCCGGCAAACCATTGAAGCGGCGGGTAGGTGGTGGGACAACGGTCACCGTCGATGAGATGAACCAGCGTATACTCAGGCTCCTGAGGATGGACGGGAAGATGACCTACCGCGAGGTCGCAGAGAAGCTTCGGAGATCACCTTCCACGGTCCGCGATCGGATCAAGAGGATGGAGGACTTCGACGTGATCCTAGGGTATTCGGCCATCGTCAACAACGAGCTCATGGGCATGGAGTCCGATGCCATCGTGCTCGCCAACATCGGCGATGGGGTGACCATAAAGGACCTTAGCAAGCTCCGCAACGTGGATGGGGTGATGGAGGTTCTCCTCGTCAGCGGAGGGAGAGGCGTCCTCATTCGGCTGCACGCTCCGGACAATCACACCCTGGAGAGCACCATCGCCAGCTCCATCATCCCCCTGGGCTTGAAGGACGTAGAGGTCCGGATCATCCTGGAATCGGTCATGCGCTTCCCCGGGATCTAATTCCAGATAGGCGTGGAATCGAACCTTCCAGTGAACGGCCGTGAGGACAGGGGCTTGATCTTGACGATCTTGCTCCAATCCCTCTCCACCTTGGTCTCGAAGGACTTCTCAAAGTCGCTGATGAGCTCCTCGAGAAGTATCTTGTCATCATCGGTCAGGTCGGAGATGGAAGCTCCCATACCTAGCTGGTGCTTCTCCACCTTCCCGCGCACGAAGATGCACCCGCCGTGAATGCCGGTGCCAACGAAGGAGCCCACGGGAGACTCGTTCTCCGGGACCCCATCGCCCAGCACCAGGACGTTGCCCCCGGCCATGTACTCCCCCAGGTAGTCGCCGGTGCTGCCCCCGATGACGATGGCAGGCCTGTCCTCGCCGAACTCCTTCATATGGATGCCCACGCGGAACCCGGAGCTTCCGCGGACCAGGATACGCCCCCCTCGGAGAGAAAGGCCGGTGACGTCCCAGGCGTTACCATGAATGACTATGCGGCCGGAGGACATGGTGTTGCCGGTCATGTCCTGGGCGTTGCCGAAGACCTCCAGGGTGGGGCCGTCCAGGAACGCCCCCAGGTCGTTGCCCGGCGTCCCCCTGATGCCCACGTACAGGTCCTTGGCCTTGGCCGCGGAAGCGATGTACCTCTGCCCCAGGACTCCGTCGATCATGATGCGCCTGGCCCCCTCATGGATGGCCTTGCGGATCTCGGCGTTCAGGGCCATGTGCTCCAGCGGCCGACCCCAACGATCCCTGCTGGTGGCATCGATTATTGTTTCTGAGATCCCGTCCCTGTTCTTGCGAACTGTCACCTTATAGATGGGGCTCATGCTCTCACCCCCATCCTTCACCGACGTGTTTCACGCCCATGATCTCAGCGATCTTGGGGTTGGGGCCAAAGTAGCGTAACCGGTCACGGTTACCCACAAGGGACTCCACGGAGTCGATGCCCATGGCCCCCAGCATCTCCTTAAGCTCCTCGTTCCACGCTGTGTACAGGCGGGTGACCCGGGCCGCCCCTATGTCTGGATCCAGGCGGGAGACCAGGTCCGGCCGCTGGGTGGTGATCCCCCAGGCACAGACCCCGCGGTGGCAGGACTGGCACACCTGACAGCCCATGGCGATGAGGGCCGATGTGCACACGCTGGCCACATCAGCCCCAAGGGCGATAGCCTTGATCATGTCCGCCGAGCTGCGGATGGAGCCCCCGGCGATCAGGGTGATGCGGTTCCTCAGGCCTTCGGCGGTGAGCCGTTTGTCCACCACCGCGGTCGCCACCTCTATGGGCAGGCCTGCATGGTCCCTTATGACCCGTGGTGAGGAGCCCGTGCCCCCCCGGAACCCGTCGAGGGTGATGAAGTCCGCCCCCGCCCGGACCACACCGGAGGCGATAGCCCCCACGTTGTGAACGGCGGCTATCTTGACCCCCACGGGGACACGGTGCTCCGTGCTCTCCTTAAGGGCGGCGATGAGCTGCTGAAGGTCCTCGATGGAGTAGATATCGTGGTGAGGGTAGGGCGACAGGGCGTCGGTCCCTAGCGGGATCCTTCTTGACGAGGATATGAGGTCCGTCACCTTCTCCCCCGGCAGATGGCCCCCAACGCCGGGCTTGGCACCCTGGCCGATCTTGATCTCCACTGCCGCCGTCCTCTGCAGATAGTCTGCGGTGACGCCGAAGCGGCCGGAGGCGACCTCGCTGACGACATGGTCGGCGAAGGGGTTGAAGTCGGCATGCAGACCACCCTCGCCGGAACCCGCCAGTATGTCGAGGTTCTTGGCTGCCTTCAGCAGCGCCAGTTGGGTGTTGTAGCTTATGGCCCCTAGGGAGATGTGGCCGATCATCAGGGGCATGGCCATGGCCACGATGGGGCCCACGGAATCGCTACCAGTGATGTAACCGTCGCTGGACAGGGTAATCTTCCCAGTACGATGGCCCACATAGGTTCGCGTCTCCACCTCCTCCCGTAAGGGATCGATGGAAGGGTTGGTGACCTGCGCGGAGTCGAGGATGAGGTCGTCGAATATCATGCCATACGGCATGTCCGTACCGCAAGACGACAGGAGAACGCCCCCAGAGGTGGCCTGCGCCGTAATGGCCTGTCTCACCCTCTCCGTGTAGCTGGCATGAGGCGGGTATTGGGTTGGGAGATGGACTATGTCGATGGCCTTCACCGGGCAGGTCGCCACACATCTCTGGCACGCGACACAGTTCCCCTTGTACCTTATGTTGCCATCATCGTCCGATTCCAGGGCCCCGAAGCTGCACTCCTTGACGCACCTCTTGCACCGGATACAGATGTTGCGGTCGATCGAGGGCTTGAACTTCTCATGAATAACGTTGCGGTATATGCTCTCTGAGTCCTTACGTCTGTTCGTTCTTTCGCCGTCGCTCATCTGATCACCCCCTCGAACGGTGCTTCCGTACCTTTGCGCACAAGGCCCTTGCCCACCTGGGCGATCATGGGGTTGCCGGGATTGCCCACCCAGGTGTTGGCCTGCTCCTCCACGACCCGGACCGCGCTCTCCTCGGAGACGGCGTAGTAGCGGCTGCCATCCAGGGACCGGCCGAACAGAAGGGGCCGGAGCTTCTTGCGGTCGGCCATGGCGATCATGGCGATCTCGGGCCTGCTCCTGCCCACCAGGATGGAGAACGGTCCGTTGAGGAACGCCTCCTTGTAAGTGACCCGGATCTGCTCTGCGAGCTTCCTGGTTCTTTCGTCCATGCGTTCGATCTCCGAATAGTAACGTGGAGCAAGGGCGAACGCCGCCACCTGAGGCGGCAGGTTATGGCGGCGGACCAGGAGGTCCCACAGATACGTGACGACCTCGGTGTCGGTAAGAAGGGACAGCCGGTAGCCGTTCATCTCCACCAGCTTTCGGTTCACCCCGTACGATGTTATCTCCCCATTGTGGCAAACGGACCAATCCAGGATGCTGATCGGATGTGCACCTGCCCACCACCCCGGAGAGTTGGTGGGGAACCGGGAGTGAGAGAGCCACATGGAGGCCTGGTAACGCTCTAGGTCATAATGCTCGGCGATCTCGTAAGAGTAACCGTTGCCCTTGAACACCGCCATGTCCTTCCCACTGGACACGCACATGGCTCCGGGGATGGTCCCGTTTATGCCCAGAACGATGTCCACGATGCATTCATCAGGGGACTGGTCCCGTATCACGAACCTGTTGGACCTGGGCTGCGGATCGAAGAAATAGCGCCAGACGTTAGGTAGTGGAGGCCTCATGGAGCGGACCCTCTTCGTTGGCACAGAGCCCTCTCGCACTATCTCCCCACGGTCCTTCAGGTACTCCTCCACGGCGATCCTCGCGTCCTCGTCATCGAAGAAGAACTGCATGCAGTAGTGGTCCTTGTACTCCTTTGGAAAGAGCCCATACGCCGAGTATCCAGCCCCCAGGCCGTTCTCGCGCTCCCTCATGGTTGTGAGCATGCTGGTGATGGTGCTGCCCGATATCTTACCTCCGTTCACATCAATGGTGCCAGCGATCCCACAACCGCCCATCATGTACTGGAGCCCGGGTGGCCGCTGAGCCCCGAAGCTCGGAAGTAAGGGAAAATCGTCCCTTCTATCGAACCCATCGTCGTTGTCGTACCCCATATTCATAACATTCTACCTGCCAATGGACCGCGGATGCCTGAGGGCACCTGCACAAATGCAAGGTTTTCACCCTTTTAAACCGCTCCATTTATTAATCGTTGTTATTTATTTGATTCCATTTGGAATAGATATTTAGATTTTCATTCAGCAAGGAGCTTATTGTTTAAATTATCATCTATATAGATATTTTGGAAATAGATGAATATCTAGTAGCGGTATTTTTTATGAGTTCTTTTGGAAACACTCCCCCCATCGTTGATAAGGGATGATCGTCACACCATGGGCAATCGCATTCAAAAGCAGTCCCCTCCAGCGGCCTCCTGTTCTATGATTCCTCCTAGAATGACGTCACGCTTTAAATCGCAACATCCAGAGGGAAAAAAAGCAATTTTACGGTAATCAAAGATCAGCCTATTAGATTACTATAAGATTCTATATAGATGACCGAGGTATAGCAGGGAGACGGTGACGGTATATGTCGTCATTGAAATTGACCCTTGTTCCGCAGCTCCCCGATCTGGCAGAGATCCGGCAAATGAGGAAGAGACTGGACCTTTCCCAACGGGAGCTGGCATCGCTTGCGGGAGTGTCTCAATCGCTTATAGCCAAGATCGAGAAAGGGAGCATAGATCCTTCCTACGACAACGTATGCAAGATCTTCAATGCTTTCGAAGGGATCCTAAAGAAGAGGGCGTTGGAGGGGAAGAACACCGGAGCCCGCTTCACCGTGGGGGACCTGGCCACGCGGGGAGTGATATCGATCACACCCGAGGCCACCCTGGCGGAGGCGGTGGACAAAATGATGAAAGGGCGTTTCACCCAGCTGCCGGTGATGGTCGGAGAACGCATCGTGGGCGGAGTGACCGACGACCGTATACGCGATTACACCATTGAGCAGACGAGGAATCAGCGCATGTCCTACGATGATGTCATGCAGACCAAGGTGGACTCCATCATGGAGCCCCCCTTCCCCATATTGGCAGAGGACACCCCCATAGAGCTGGCATCCCTGCACCTGCAACGTGAGGAGGCGGTCCTGGTCACAAGGCGCGGCACGATCATCGGGATACTAACCAGCGCTGACTTCCTGGACCTGGGGCTGCACTGAAATCATGAAGAAGAAAGAATTGGAGCGGGCCCTGCAGCGCGTGACCCCCCACAGCCGACCCCGGCCGGACCTGGAGCAATATTCAACACCGGCGACGATAGCTGCGGACATGCTCTACACCGCCCACTCCTATGGCGATGTGGAAGGAAGGAAAGTGGTCGATCTGGGCTGCGGAGGGGGCATCCTTTCCATCGGGGCCGCTCTCCTCGGTGCGGAGTCGGTGACGGGCATCGACGTGGACCCCCATGCCATAGAGGACGCCCAGCGAAACGTCGAGGAGTCAGGGGTTAACGTGGAACTTTTTAACATGGACATCAGGGACGCGGACCTGAGAGCGGACACTGTCATAATGAACCCTCCCTTCGGGGCCCAGCGCCGTAACGCAGACCGTCCGTTCCTGGAGACGGCTCTGAGGATCGCTCCCCGGGCGTACTCCCTTCACAACGCCCGGACCCTGGACTTCCTAGAGGGAATGATCCGGGCCATGGACGCGAGAATATTCTTCCATAAAAGCTATAAATTCGAGATTCCTCATCTGTTCGAGTTCCACGACAGGAAGAAGAAAGAGATCGAAGTTGTGCTGTTGTGCATATCATCGGAAGTGACAAAATGACCAAGAAGACGGTTTTTCCCGGTGACGAAGTAGCGGTCGCCGAGGAGTACATGCCCGCAGAGGGCACTTACGAGAACGATGGCAAGATACTTGCTAGTCTCGCGGGAGACCTGGAACTGGACCAGGAGGAGAAGCTAGCCAAGGTGACCCCCAAGAACCCCCTGGTGGTGTTGAAGAACGGGGACAGCGTGTTCTGCAGGATAACCGATGTCCGTGCGAGCATGGCCATATGCGAGATATTTGCCGCGGAAGGCAAGGATAGGGACATCACCGGAGACACCTCCGCGACCATCCACATCTCCAAGCTGTCCTCGGACTACGTTCAGGAAGTAGGCAGGGAGTTCCGCCCGGGGGACCTGATCCGGGCAAAGGTCATCCAGACCAAGCCCTCGGTCCAGCTGTCAACGCAGGAGCCTCACTTCGGAGTGGTCAAGGCATCATGCCGTAAGTGCCGCGCCCCTCTCAGCGTTCATGGCAAGGCGCTCAGGTGCGAGCCGTGCGAGCGCGTGGAGAACCGCAAGGTCGCCGACGATTACGGCGACATAAACTTCTGAAACACCATCCACCAACATCTGCCTGGACGCCCTTTTGCATGTCCAGCACCTCTTTGGTATGGCCGGGAATATGCTTATATCAATGGTCAGTATTAGTCGCCAACAGGTGGAACATGACCAAGAACAACGAAGACCTCATCCGTGAGATCAATGAGCTCAAGAACGAGATGAAGCAGATGAGAGAGGTCCTGAACGTATTGTTCTCCATGGTCATGGAGTCCGATGAGGGTGAGGAAGAAGAGGTCAACTATCCCGGATTCGTTCAGGACGTACCTCGCTTCAACAACTGATCCATTTTTCTTGAGATCGGTGTAGGTCACGAAAGAACAGGACGGTACCCATGGTAAAGGTCGTCTGCCTATTGTCTGGAGGTATCGACTCCCCAGTAGCCGCATACTCGATGGGAAGGAGCGGAGCGGACCTGGTGCTCCTACACATGGACAACCGGCCTTACTGCGATGATACGGACCTCGGCAAGGTGATGGACCTCTCAGCGCAATTGGAGAGAACGCTGGGACGCAGGGTGGAGCTTTACACCGCTCCGCATGGTCCGAGCCAGCTTCAGATATACGAACGTTGCCAGCGCAACCTCCAGTGCGTCCTGTGCAAGCGCACCATGCTCAAGGTGGCCAGGAACGTGGCGCGGAGGATCGGTGCCGACGCGGTCGTAACCGGGGAATCCCTAGGGCAGGTAGCCTCCCAGACCCTCCACAACCTGGTCTCAGAGCAGGCCGGCCTGGGCTTCCCCGTGCTGAGGCCCCTGATCGGCCTGGACAAGCTGGAGATCGAGAGCATCGCCAGACGCATCGGCACCTATGAGATATCGATAAGGAGGTCCAATCCCTGCAACTTGGTGCCCTACCGTCCAGCTACCATTACCACGCCCGATCTGATGAGGGCTCAGGAGGAGAGATTGGACCTAGAATCGGTGGCGCGCCGCGCGGCTGAAGAGGCCGTCCCCCTCAGAACAGCGAGCAGCTTTCCAGCCTAGTCTCATCGAGCATATCGGGAGTGACCCTATCGATATATCTGGCCTGTACCCTGGAGATGTAAAGCGTGTTCTGCCCCACCTTTACCTTGAGATCGGTATCCTTGGGTGGTTTCACTGTTGTAGGGACGATCACCGGTCCAGAGCAGGAGGTGGAGACCCTGTAGTCCCTCTTGTTATGCAAGATGAAATCAATGACCTCCTGATCGACCGTTATGCGTTGCATTGTACGGCATTATCGGGTTCGTATATTACGGTTACGAACCTATTTGTCGGCCCTGCGACATGTGTGCGTTCGTGCGATACGTTCTAGACACCTCGGCACTGTTCTCCATGCAGGACCTTCCTCCAGGAGAGGTGCATGTGACCCCAGGGGTATTGCGGGAGCTGCGCAAGTACAATGACCCAAGGCTCCGGTACTGGGAGGACCTTCTGAACGTCTCCTCGCCCGGTCCCGCCGCTGTCGAGGAGGTAAGGGAGGCGGCACGGAGGACAGGGGACGATGCAAGGCTGTCCCCCACTGACGTGGAGGTCCTGGCACTGGCGGCAGAGATCAAGGCCTTCTTGCTTACCGATGACTACTCCATTCAGAACGTCGCCAGGGTCATGGGTGTGAAGCATATGGGAGTGGGGTTGAAAGAGATAAAAGAGGTAGTAAAGTGGAAGTACCGGTGCACCGGCTGCCGTAAAGTATGGGATGAGAACCACCCTGACTGTCCCGTCTGCGGCAGCGCGCTGCGCTCCTTCCGGTCACGGGAATGAAGGCCTGCACCTGAGGATGTTACCCATCCTCCTCTCTCCCAGGACCATCATGGAGAACTCCAGGCGCCGGGCGCTCCCAAAGAAGAAGGAGGCCAGCCATTGAGTGTGGACCGCGGTCCGCAGGGGTTTGTACACTTGGTCCCTGCACAGCTCTTCGTAGCGGGATAGCGGTGTTCCTTTGTTGACGCGTTCCGCGGCCACCCGGCCTGCAAGGCGCCCGCATATCATGGCGATGGGGACCCCTCCGCCGTTTACTGCTATCACATGGCCGGCAGCATCGCCTACCAGCATGCCGTCCTCGGTGCACGACCGGGCGATGGGCCCGCTGGAGGGAACGTACTTGCCCATCATCCTCCCCACGGTCTCCAATTTCCTGGTCCTAACGAAGTCCTGGAAGTAGTCTCCCGCCCTCTTCTTGGCCCATCTCGGGGAGATCCCCGCCCCCACATTGGCGCCCTTCGCCTTGGGCAACACCCAGGCATATGCTCCAGGGGCGATCCCGAAGTGCATCTCCATGACCGGCTCGAAGTCTCCCACGGCCTGCTGGGTCACCGCAGGGTACAGCTCCTTGTTGGGCGGGAGGCCAAGGCCCTTGGCCACCCGAGATACCGGGCCGTCCGCTCCCACGATGACCTTCGCCCGATATACCTCGTCCCGCGTCCTGACCTCGTTCCCCTGCACCGAGGTCACCAGAGCATCGGTGAGCACGGTGGCCCCGGCCTTCTGGGCCTTGGACGCGAGGTGCTTGTCAAAGCGGTCCCTGTCCGTTGTGTATCCATCGAAGGGGATGTTCCAGGGGCGATCCCGGGGTGAGTAGATGCGGAACGTCTCCATGGGCCTGGAGATCAAGTTGGAGGGTACCTCGAAAAGGGGGTGCAGATCATCGGCCTTGGGGATTATGGCCTTGACCTCCTCGGTCGAGGGAAGGAACTCCCCGCACGCTACTGGCTCCCCCACCGCCTTCTTCCTTTCCAGGACCAGTACCCGGGCCCCTCCGAGGGCGGCGTACTCGGCCGTGGTGCTGCCTGCCGGCCCTGCTCCCACTACGACCACATCATAGTCGGTGTTCATCAGTTACTACGCTCCAGCACCGTGGCCGCCAGCTCCCTCAGGCTGTCGCGGTACTTGGAAGAAGGTATCTCATCCAGGGAGCTCAAGGCCTTGTCCCTGAAGGCCGCCGCATTCTTCCTGGCCTCATCCACAGCTCCGCTGGAACGCACCAAGGCCAGGGCCTCATCGACCTCTTCCTTTGTTTTCTTGGGCGCGCTGAAGATCTCCCGGATGCGTTCGCTCTCCTTTCCCTTCCCATGCATGGCGATCATCAGGGGAAGGTTGGCCTTGCTGTCCATTATGTCCATTCCCAGCGGTTTCCCGATGGCAGTCTCCTTACCATCGATGTCCAGGATGTCGTCCACGATCTGGAACGCATAGCCTATGTTCAGCCCGTACTTTCCCAGAGCATCTATCTGGTCAACCGAACCCTTGCCGAAATAAGCTCCCACCATCGCGCTCGCCATTATGGGTCGAGCGGTCTTACCGTCGATGATGCTCATGTACGTCTCCAAGGGCAAGCTGGAATCCCGCTCGACATCCAGCTGCAGGATCTCGCTCTCGGCCATGGCGCTACAGGCATCAGCCACAATTTCCACGATCTCCCGGCTATCGTGGGAAGCACCCAAACGGAACCCCTGGACGAACAGGAAGTCACCAGTGATGATGGCGTTCTGGATCCCGTATCTCTTGTAAGCGGCGATGCGGCCCCGTCGGGTGTCCGAACCGTCATTTATGTCATCATGAATGAGAGTGGCAGAGTGAATAAGCTCGACCCCGGCGGAGACCTTGATCACGCTTCCGGTGTCCTCCCCTCCCACAGCGCGGAAGGAGAGAAGAGCGACTCCAGGCCGCAGCCTCTTGCCGCCCCCCTGGATGACGTGCATGGCGATCTCTCTGAGAAGGGGCTGCCTCGAGCTGGCGCTCCTCACGATCTCCTCTTCTACAAGGCGGAGCTCGTCCTTTATATGAGCGTCCCAGCTTGCCATGCGCGAGATAATACGGAGGGATTACTTAATCGTTATTGGCCTGGCGAAATAGAAATGAAAGGTATCAGCGTCCTCCAAGACGGCACACGCCTCGGTTGGCTTTGTCCATCTCAGGATCCAAGGGCGGTCTGAGACCTCATGAAAGAGATTGAAGCACCCGCAAGGCTATATCCCTCCGGTTCCGAAGGTATTGCCATGCAAGAAATGATGGAGGAGGATGAGACGCCGAAGGTGAAAGCCTTCATGAGAGGAGACCCTCCCAGGTTACCGAGCGACGGTTCATTGGAGGACGTCCTGAACGAGATGACCGAGAAGAACAGCAGCCTGGTCCTAGTGATGGATGGTGACGAGCTGCTGGGAATGGTGGGGGACAATGACATCGGGCGCCTGGTGGCCAAGGGGGTGAACTTGAAGGAAGCGAAGATGATGGACTTCATCGCAGCTTGCATGCTAACCGGTAACCAACCCTGCGTTCAGATCCGAGATGAGGACACCATACTCAACGCATTGAGGGTGATGGACCTGTCGAACGCCACCAGCCTGGTGGTGGTTGATAAAAACGATAAGGTGGTCGGGACCATATCCGTCCTCGACGCCCTAAGAGGTTGGAAAGAAAAGGTTTGAATTGCTCTCTTATCCGGCGAAAAGTGTTCTCGCGGCCTGATCGCAGATATCTAGCACGGGGTCGGGCCACACACCGAGGACGATGGTCGCTATGACGCAGATGGCAACAGCGGCGGTCATCGACCAGGGGATCTTGATCTTCTCCTTTGTGGACCCCTCGTCGACATACATGTACTTGATCACGCGGACGTAATAGTACAGGGACAGCGCGCTGTTGAGAATGGCCGCCATAGCAAGCCAGAACATCCAGTTCTGATCCGCGATCTGCGAAGCATCGATGGCCGCAGAGAACAGGACGAACTTGCTCACGAACCCGGACAGGGGCGGAATGCCGGCCAGGGCGAAGAGCAGCAGCGTCATAGAGATCGCCAGGAACGGAGCCCTCTTGGCCAGTCCCTTGTAGTTGGCGATGTTCTCTCCCAGCGCCACATATGCGAGCGAGGCCACGATCATGAAAGCCCCGCCCTTCATGAAGGCATGGGTGATGATGTGGAATATGCTGCCCTCGACCGCATAGGGCGTGGCGACCGCTAGCGCGATGATCATGTAACCCGCTTGACCCACCGAAGAATAGGCCAGCATCCTCTTGATATTGGTCTGCTGGACCGCGATGACGTTCCCGACCGTCATGGTCAGTACCGCCACCACTCCCGCCAGTAGCTGCCAGTCCGCCTTGATGGCGATAAGGCCAACCAGGAAGACCTTGAACAGGAGGACCATGCCCATCTTTTTAGAGCCTGCTGCGAGCAGACCGGCGATGGGATCAGGAGCTCCCTCATAGACATCCGGGGCCCACATGTGGAACGGAACAAGGGCTACCTTGAAACCGAAACCAGCTATCAGAAGGCCGATGGCAAGGAGCAAGGCGATGTCCAGTCCCGAGCCCATTCCGGCCAGGGCGGTGTTGATGCCTGCGATGTTGGTCGTACCCGTTATTCCATACAGCAGAGATATGCCGTAAAGGGCTAAGGCTGACGACAACCCACCGATGACATAGTACTTCGCACCAGCCTCCGCACCCCTCTTGTCCTTCTTGCGGAAGGCAGCGAGGGCGAAGGTGGAGATGGAGGCGACCTCGAGGCCCGCGAACAGGGCTATCAGGTCCACGGCCATGGCCACGACCATCATGCCAGCGGTGGCCAGCAGGATGAGCGAGAAGTACTCTGCCTGGTGGCGGTCCTTCTCTACGTACCTGGCCGAGGCCAAGGACACGTAGAAGGCGACAGCCAGGAACACCAATGCGAACAGTGCCGCGAACACATCCAGCCTCAGCAGCTCCACGGAGGCGCCGCCGATGGCAGGGGGATACTCACCGGATACAATATGCATCAGCACCAGGGCCATGGTCACAGCTATGCCCACCAGGGAAACGCCGGCCAGCACGCGGCTGGACTTGGCGACGGCGTGTACCGCAGGAAGGGCGGCGGCGAACACCACCATGACCAGTACGGGATATAGTGCGCTGTAATCGATTGCCATTTTAGATCACCGCCGCAAGGGGTGCAACCGACGGCAAGATGATGTCCATGATGAGGGACGGGAAGATACCGAACAGAGCTATGAGCCCGATGAGGACTGCCAGCGGCACGGTCTCGAACCAGTACGAGTCATGGATGTGCTTGGTGTCGATCTTTGTAGTCAGATCCCCGAATATGGTCCTCTGCATGGCCCATATGTAATAGGCCGCAGTGATTGCGACGCTCATTACCGGTATCAGCACCCACAGATCGAAAGCGTCGTAGGTGGCGGTGAACACCGAGAACTCGGCAATGAAACCGACCAGTCCGGGAAGCCCAAGAGAGGCCATGAAGCCAATCATCATGATGGTGGCCACGATGGGCATCTTCGGTGCCAGTCCTCCTAGCAGGGGTATCTCTCTCGTACCCACCTTATGCTGGAACATGCCGCAGGTCATGAAGAGAACTGCCGTGATCAGACCATGAGAGAACATCTGGAACACGGCGGCTGCCAGCCCCAGCTCGGTCATGGTGGCGATACCTAGCAGGACTATCCCCATGTGGCTGATGGAGGAGTAGGCGACCATCTTCTTGAGGTCGGTCTGCGCCAGGCAGGCGAACGCCCCATAGATGATGGACACTACGCCGATCACGGCCAAGGCCACCATGATAGTGGCCTCATGGGAAAGATCGTTGAAGGTGGTCACACAGACCCTTATCACTCCGTACGACCCCATTTTCAGCAGGAGGCCGGCCAGAAGGACCGACCCTGCGGTAGGGGCCTGCACGTGCGCGTCCGGCAACCAAGTGTGGAACGGCACCATCGGCATCTTGACGATGAAGCCGAACAGTAGCGCCGAGAACACGATCAGAGCTAGATCGTGACCGAAGCTGCCTGCCACCGAAGCGATCGCCTCCATGCCAAAGCTCGGAGAGCCCAGCAGGGGAGATGCGGTGAAGTACAGGGCGAAGATACCGAGCAGCATCACCAGCGACGCTATGTGAGTGTATATGAAGAATTTTATCGAGGCGTAAGCCCGGCTAGGCCCTCCCCATATCGCTATGAGGAAATACATGGGTATGAGGACGACCTCCCAGAACACGTAGAACAGGAAGTAGTCCAGGGCCATGAAGACGCCCAGCACCCCCACTTCCAGTATGAGCATGAGGCTCATGTAGGTCCTGGTCCTCTCTTCCACGTCCCACGAGAACAGGATGGAGAGGAACACCAGTAAGGTGGACAGGAAGACCATTGGTAGGCTGATCCCGTCCACTGCCAGGTTGTACGATATCCCCAGCTGCTGGATCCACACGTAGTTCTCCCTGAACTGGAACGCATCAGCGGAGCTCAACGAGAAGTTGAACAGCAGGAGCACCGATAGGATCAACGTTATCCCCGAGAAGACCAAGGCCATGTACTTGGCGACCTTGGGCGACGTTCCCAGCAGGAGGGTCGCCATCGCTCCGATGAACGGGACGATCAACAGCAGGGACAATATGGGTACGTTCTCTAACATCTAAATCAGGCCTCCGAGTAAAAAGAGGAGGATTACTATCAGCGAGACACCCGCCAATACTACTCCTGCATAGGTCTGAACGAACCCGGTCTGCCCCTTTCTCAGGACGTTGCCCAGGCGCACCGTGATGCTGGCGAAGCCGTTCACGATGCCATCGATGACCTTGCGGTCGAACCAATCCACTACGAGCGACATACCGTACACGACCTTCAGGCCGATCCAGTCATATCCCGCGGTGAAGCCGTATCGGGCCAGGAGGAAGTCATAGACCTTCTTGCGCGCGGGGGTGGCCACGAACACATCGGGGTTGATGGACTTCTTCATGTACATCAGGTAGGCCAGATAGATACCTACGACCGCCGCGATGATGGACAGATAGGTCTGCCACTCCGAGAATATGGTGGTCAATATGCCCACTGCGTCCTCGGCGTGGGGATGCCAGCCTTCTATACCGGGGATGATGGCCTCCCCGAAGCCCATGAACAGGGCGAAACCCGAGCCGAACGCCAGGATGGCGAGGATGGCCAGGGGCACCCACATCACCTTGGGGGCCTCGTGTGCATGGTCGTATGCATGATGGTCACGGGGCTCTCCCTTGAAGGTCATGAACCATAGGCGGAACATGTAGAACGCGGTCATGAACGCGGTCAGTATGCCCATGATGTAGAGCAGGTAGAATATGGGATTCTCCGCTCCCGTCTCCCACACCGAAGCCAGGATCTCGTCCTTGGACCAGAAACCGGACAGCGGCGGGATACCGGCGATGGAGATGCAACCTATCAGCATCACCAGGGAAGTGATCTTCAGCTTCTTCGACAGTCCCCCCATTAATCGCATGTCCTCCGTGTGCACGGCATGGATGACAGCGCCCGCGCTCAGGAAGAGCAGGGCCTTGAAGAACGCATGGTTCATCAGGTGGAACATGCCGGAGGTGTATCCAGCGTTGACCTCCTGGGTCATGGCGAAGAAGTAACCGCCCGTACCTAGTGCCAGGAACATGTATCCCAGCTGGCTGATGGTAGAGTAGGCCAGAACCCTCTTGATATTAGGGTTGTTCAGCGCCATGGTCGCGGCCATCAACGCAGTTATGCCTCCGACGATAGCGACTATGAGCATCGTGTCCGGGGTCTCTACCATCACGGGGTAGGAACGGGCCACAAGGTACACACCGGCCTTGACCATGGTAGCAGCATGGATAAGGGCCGAGACCGTGGTCGGGCCCTCCATGGCATCAGGAAGCCAGTCGTGCAGGGGGAACTGGGCGGACTTACCGACCGCACCTCCAAAGATGAAGAAGGTGCCGAGGGTCAGCATGCTGTTCCCGCCGACGAAGTCCTCGAAGTTAAAGTTGAATATGTGCTCGTAGTCCAGATTCCCGCCGAAGCCGACGAAGAAGATGAACAGGCCGAGCATCAACATTATGTCGCCAACCCTGGTGACCAGGAAGGCCTTCTTGGCCGCGGAGGCGGCGGAGGGCTTGGTGTACCAGAACCCGATGAGCAGGTAAGAGCACAGGCCCACCAGCTCCCAGAAGATGAACATCTGCAGGTAGTTGGACGCCAGGACCAGGCCGAGCATCACACCGATGAACAGGGAGATGACCGCGTAATAGCGGCGCTTCTTCTCTCCCTCCTCATGCATGTACCCGACGGAGTAGATGACTACCAGGGTGGATATGAAGGACACCACGATCAGCATCAGGGCGGCCAAGGTATCGATGTAGATGCCCATGTTGAAGGTGAAGCTGATGTCCTGTCCGGGGACGTTTATCCACAACAGGCTCTGCCTGAAAACCTCACCAGGGTATCCGCCGCTAAGTATCTCGTAAGCTACCATCAGGGATATGAAGCAGGAAATCGCCGCCATGGCGATCGCCACATACCCGCCTCCTTCAGCTTTCTTGAACAATTTGTTCCCCAGGAACCCGACGATCACGAACGCGATCAGCGGAAATATGGGGATCAACCAGGCTAACTCGCTCCAATACACTATTACCACCTCAGGAGGCTGACCTCATCGAGGCCGATGGTGTCCCGGGTCTTGTATAGGTTCATTATGATGGCCAGACCGACCGCGACCTCGGCCGCCGCGATGGCGATGGACACGAGAGCGAACACTTGTCCGGTCAGGTCATTGTAATAGGCGGAGAAGGCCACGAAGTTGATGTTAGCCGCATTGAGCATCAGCTCGATGCACATCAGCACCACGATGGCGTTCTTCTTCACAAGCACGCCCATGGCCCCAATCGCGAAAAGGATCGCAGATAGACCCAGGAAGTACTCTATTGGTATCATCTCTTATCCTCCTCCTGGGCCAGATATACGCCTCCCAGCATGGAGACGAACAGCACGATGCCGACGATCATGACCACGATGCCGTACTCGTTGAAGAGCAGGTCAGAGAGATCGTTGGTGTTGGTCGAACCAAGGTTCCCGGCCGGCCACTGGGCCGCCAGTATGGATCCCAGGATCATTACCAGGAACAACACGAGGGTGCCGGCGAGAAGCGCATTACGCTTATTCACAGCGGTCACCTCCCAGCAGACGGCGCTTCGTCAACATGATCCCGAACAACATCAGGACCGACACCGCACCGACGTAGATCATGATCTGGACCACTGCCAGATATTCAGCGTTCAGGAAGATATAGGTAAAACCGATGCATAGGAACACCAGCGCTAGGAACACCACACTGCGCACGACCTCCTTGGACCAGACGACTGCGAGGGCAGCCCCGATGGCCACAGCGGAGATGAACAGGAATATGATCAGGTCCCACTCGAGCGGCAATTACAACACCTCCGACATGGTGAGGGCATCCTTGGGACATACTTCCACACAGGTCTCGCAGGAGACGCACTTCTCCTTGTCGATGACCGGCCGCTTGATCGGCCTGCCCTTCTCATTCACTCCGAACTCTTTCATCACAATCGCCTCTGTCGGGCAGTCCTTAGCACATCGCGAGCAGCTGATGCACTTCTTATCCTCCAATATCGGAAGGTCCTTGTTCTCAGTATTGGGCCGGGGAACAACACCTTCCTTCTTCAGCTCGGAGGGTAGCACTTCAATGATGTGGACCTCGTTCCCGGGAACACCGGGGAACTGCAGTTTGTACGGATCGTAGATGATATCCTCCCTGGTCCATGATGCCAACTCGTACTCTGGCGTGACTATCATGGCGTTGGTTGGGCAGTATTCCGCGCAGTATCCGCACATCATGCACCGACCCACGTTCACCCGGGGCCGCTTGACCTTTCCTGCTGGCTTGTCCTCTTCCTTCTTGAGGTCATCAACACTCACTAGGTCGATGCAGCGAGTAGGGCAGATGCGTACGCAGATGCCACAGCCGATGCATTTGTCGAACAACAGCCCCGGTCGGCCGCGGAACACGTCAGGCAGAATGATCTTCTCCCACGGGTATTGGACGGTCTGAGGCCGGTTGATGGTCGCCTTTATGGTTTGCTTAAGGGTGAGCAACATCGGCTTAAGGATGAATCCAGTAAGCCCCAGCTCCTTCTCTTTCCTAGTCTTCTGGGCTTCTGCCATTTAGAACCACCCCAGGGTTTTGAATATTATTGCGATGAAGATGTTGATCGTCGCCAAGGGCAGTAACCTCTTCCAGCCTATGGACAGGATCTGGTCGGTCCTGACCCTCGGCATCGCGCCTCTGATCCAGATGAACAGACCGAAGACCGCGAACACCTTGGCCAGGAACCATAGTTCACTGGGAATGAACTGCAGGAAGGAAGGCATGTCCCAGCCACCGAGGAACAGCAACGTTGCGATCGATGCTCCGACGAAGCCACGGGCATACTCGGACATCATGATGAGACCGAACTTCATGCCTCCGAACTCGGTCATCCATCCCTCTACGAGCTCCGCCTCTGCTTCCGGAAGGTCGAAGGGAACCCTCTCCAGCTCGGCGTTCATAGAGATTATGAACGTTACGAAGCCCAGGATCATCGGAACAACCATCCAGATATGGGCCTGTTGGTAGGCCACGATGTCCATGAAGTTCAGGCTACCGGCCAGTATGATGACGCCGACAACGGATAGCAACAATGGTATCTCGTACGCAATTATTTGCGCGGCGGCACGGAGTCCACCAATGAGCGTGTACTTGTTATTGGAAGCCCATCCTCCGATAAGTACTCCGAAGGGGACCAGGCTGAAGATGGCCAATGTGAGCAGGACGCTCATTTCTGGATCGGCCACATAGAATCCCGGGCTGTAGGGGATGGTCACGAACAAGAACAGGGAAACGCCGATGATGATGACCGGTGCCGCATTATAGACCAAGGCATCGGCCGCATCAGGGATGATGGCCTCCTTGACCAGCACCTTAAGGGCATCAGCGAAGTTCTGGAAAAGACCGATAGGTCCGACCTGGGTACCGCGGCGGTCCATCAGACGACCTAGCGTCTTACGCTCTTGCCAGATATGGGTGATCGCCACCAACATGCCGACCGTGAAAACGATCAGTGCGACCAGCAAGATGGTAACGAAGTTCAGTACCCCGGGGCTGCCCAACCAGCTCTCTAGTCCGTGGAAACCTATCCATCCGAGGATGGGTCCGATTATGTCCACGTGGAGCCAATGAACAAGGCCGCCGAGGAATTGCCAAATATCGAGGTACATCTAGATCACCTGTCCGTCTCACCCATGCATACATCGAGCATTCCCATGATCGCAGGAACGTCCGCGACCTTGTAACCCTTGAGCATGTGAGGTGCCGCGGAGAGGGTAACAAAGAACGGACTTCTCACTTTCAGACGGTAAGGCTTGTCGGATCCGTCCCCGATCACATACATGAAACTCTCTCCCCGGGGGTCCTCCATCCTCCCGATACCGGTTCCCTCAGGCGCGTTGCGTGGCGTCTTGACCCTGATAGGTCCGGTCTTGGGCATATTCTTGAGGATCTCCCTTACGATATGAACGGACATGCGCATCTCGTCGATGCGGACCCGGTATCTGGCGTAAACGTCGCCTTCATCACGGGTGCACATATGCCAGTCGATCTCATCATAGATCTCGTAGGGATCGTTCTCGCGAACATCGAACTTTACACCACTGCCTCTAAGGCTGGGGCCAGTGACCCCGAGGTTCACGGCATCCTTGCCGGACATGTATGCCAACCCTTCCATTCTCATGCGGAAGAGGGCATTGCGGTCCACTAGGTCCTCGTACTCGTTGATCCTCTTCTCAAAGTAGTCCAGAGTGCGGAGGACGTCCCTCTCCCAGTTGGGCGGGGCATCGTTCCTCACGCCGCCTATCCTGCAGTAGTTATATGTCATCCTGGCGCCGCACAGGGCCTGGAAGAGATCTAGGAACATCTCCCTTTCCCTGACCGCGTACAGGAAGATGGTCAGGTTACCCAGGTCCGGACCGATGGCCGCCAGCCACATCAGGTGGTTACCGATCCTTTGAAGCTCATCGGACATGGCCCTGATCCACTTGGCCTTCTCCGGCACTTCCAGACCCATGAGGTCCTCAACCGCCATGCAGTAGACATGGCTCCAGGTGAACGAGGAGCCGTAGCAGAGGCGGTCGGACATGGGGATGATCTGAGGGTAGGTACGGTTCTCGACCTCCTTCTCCCAGCCGCGGTGAAGATAGCCGATGATGGGCTCAGAATCTGTAATGGTCTCTCCGTCGACCTTGATCCTCAAGTTCCACAACCCGTGGGTCATGGGATGCTGAGGACCCATGTTGATCCACATCTCTGGCATCTTAGATCCCCCCTACCTTGAAATCCTTCCTCAACGGGAAGAAGGTGACATCCTCGGGCAACAGTATCCTCTCTGGCTTGGGATGTCCTACGAAGATGAAACCGAACATATCGTAGGTCTCCCTCTCGTGCCAGTTGGCCCCCTCCCACAAGGGCGTTACAGAATCGATCTCCGGGTTGTCCTTGGGGAGGTCGATTACTATCTCCACCACGATCCTGTTGGCGATGGAGGATATGTGATAAACGCACTGAAAGCGATCTATGCGGTCAACACCGCATACCATGGTGCAGTGTTCGAAACCCAGTTGGTCCTTGAGCAGCTTGCACAGCTCTAAAAGGGAACCCTTGTCCGCGCTCATGAACAGGCGACGGGGCTTTTCCTTGCTCTCGAACTTGACCGCGGTGGGGAACGCCTCGGCGATTCTGCTCTTGACCTGTTCTATAGTAAATATGGTGCTCTCTGACAAATCTCCCACCTCAGTCATCCATGAACTTGCCGATCCCCTGACCCTTGATCTTGAGGTGCAGCTTGAGGAACCCATCGATCATAGCCTCTGGCCGCGGTGGGCATCCGGGAATGTAAACATCTACGGGAATGAACTCATCGACGCCTTGTACCACATTGTAGGAATCGTACCACGGGCCGCCAGAAATGGCGCACTCGCCCATGGCAATGACCCATTTCGGTTCGGGCATCTCTTCATACAGCCTCCTTAGGCCTGGACGAAGCTTCTTGGTGACCCACCCGTTGACCAGCAGAACGTCGCACTGTCTCGGGGAGGACCTGAACACCAGACCCAGCCTCTCGTTGTCGAAACGGGGGCCTGAGCATGCTGCCATCTCCAGAGCGCAGCAGGCGATACCGAAGTGAAGCGGGTACATCGAGTTCCTTACCCCCCAGTTCATCAGGGGGTCGCTCACCTTGTCCAGTGCCCTCTTGACACCTGTGGCCCGGACCAGGTCGTCCATTACGTTAGTGGACCAGTCGATGAACTCCTTGGCGCTCATCGCCAAGGCATGAGGATACATGCTTAGATCCATATTCTCTCCTCCTTCCGAAGGGCATAGAAGACCCCGACCAGAAGTAATCCGAAGAATGCAAGCATAAGCATCTTTGCGTCGAAGGAAAGGTTAGCGAAGTCCAAAGCCCAGATCATTAGAAAAACAGTGACTAGATCAAAAACTACGAAAATTATCGCGAACATGTAGAACTGGAAGTGGAATTGAATTTTCGCCGTACCGATGGGTACCTCTCCACATTCGTAGGTCTCCGTCTTCAAGGCCGTCTTCTTGGTCGGTCTGAAGAACCGGTTAAGCCAGAAGGCGAAGATGGGGACCCCGAGTGCAATCACGGCAAAGATTGCTATTGGCAAATAGGCGTCCAAGAGCATTGAAGCGAGAATAGTAAGCCTCTATAAATACGTTAGCTAAAATTGCGATTTTCTGGTTATCTGGCCAGACGAAAAACTAAATGAAAAACCGATGTTTTCTCGGATTTGAAATCCCTGATTATCACATTTCATAGTTTGATATTTCGGCGAGTCCGATGGGGGTCGTGCATATGGCGAAGACGGGCTCGCCGGCACCCGTACATGCGAGGGAAGCTGTTGGAGGGCCGGGGTAACATGTTTATTAGTTGCGTCACCATTAGCGACGCGTTAGCACGCCCTGGGCGTCTTGAGGTGAAAGGATGAGCAAAAAGTACGGTTTCATTGGTGCCGGTAACATGGCTGAGGCGTTGATGAAGGGCATGATCTCTTCAGGACTATGTACCGCTGATGACCTGATCGCCAGCGAGGTCGTGCCTGAGCGGCGGGAGTACATGGCGAGGACCTTGGGGATGGTCGTCACCACGGATAACGTGGAGGTAGTGAAGGAGGCCAAGACCATAATCCTGGCGGTGAAGCCGAACATCGTGTCCATCGTCCTGGACGAACTGAAACCCCTCCTCACAGCGGAGCATCTGGTAATTTCCATCGCCGCCGGAGTAAAGATATCGTTCATCGAGGCTCACCTCAACTGGGGCGTCCGTGTCGTGAGGGTCATGCCCAACCAGCCCTGCCTGGTCGGCGCCTCCGCATCCGGCTTCGCTCTCGGCAAATCAGCCAAGAAGGAGGACAAGGACGCTGTCCAGACCATACTGGACTCCGTGGGTGTGGCCTTTGCCATGGACGAGAAGCTATTGGATGCGGTCACCGGCCTAAGCGGCAGCGGGCCTGCCTACATATATATGGTTATAGAGGCCATGGCCGACGGCGGCGTCCTGGCCGGCCTCCCTCGCGATGTATCTCAGATCTTAGCGGCGCAGACGGTTCTGGGAGCGGCCAAGACCGTACTCGAGACGAAGGGGCACCCTGCTCAGTTCAAGGACATGGTCTCATCCCCCGCAGGGACGACCATAGAGGCAATAAAGGTGCTCGAGGAATCGGCCGTGCGCGGTGCCTTCATCAAAGCGGTGGAGGCTGCGACCAAGAGGTCCCAAGAGCTGGGTAAAAGCTAACCTTAACGGCCCTTCTTTTTCCACACCAGGGAGCGGACCACCCGCGGGACGCTGCGCAGCACCCCCGGAGTGTCCCATTCCAACTCCCTCTTTTGACAGATGGTGGACTCCATCAGTTCGTCCGCTTTGACCTTGAGGTAGGCAAGCCTCTCCCTCCTTGCATCTCCGTCCAGGGCGAGGGCCTGATCGACCTCCGCCATGAGCTGTCTTGCGCTCTGGGACCGTTCCTGCCGTGCTTTCAATTCTTCCACGGTCATGAGGCCCGCCTCCACCCTCACCTGGTTGAGCCGGTCCGCAGCCTCATAGGACGCCTCCACGATCTGGCCTCGCGTCATGTGGATGGTCTCGTACGAGAGGACGTCCCTCCAGTTGGGGTTAGCCAGACGTTTCCGGTGCTCCTCCAAGGTGCGGGCGAAGAGGCGGTACCCATACTTCTCAGGGTTCTCGAAGGCAAAGCTCCCGGGGTCCAGGAAAGGTGCTAATGGGGAGGTGTACACGAAGAGGCGTCCGTCGTTCTTGTTGTCGGAGTACAACTTCCGGGTGAACTCCGCTGATCCCAGGGCCGAGGCCGGGGTTTGCTCCGGCAGGCCGATCATGAAGAACATGTCGAAGCGCTGGCAGCCATTTCCCAGAGCATGCCGGATGCTCCTATCCATGGATGAGTTGTCGAACCTCCGGCCCAGCGCGTAACGCACCCTCTCCTCGTGGGAGTCGGGGGAGAACTGGATGGAGTAGCGATCGAAGGTGTCGTTCGCGTTCTGGAAGTACTGCTCCGGAGCGGGGGTGAACAGCTCCAGGACCACGTGGTTGTCGATGCCCAGGGACTTGCATTCGCGGAAGAAACTCTCCGCGTACTTCTCTCCGTGTTGCCGGACATCCCCTACCACGAACACCGGGGCGTCAAGGTAGCTCTGGACATCGAAGATGTCCTGGGCCACCCTTTCCGGGCTACGGAAGGCCGGCCTGGTCCTGCCCAGGACCCGCTTCATGGCCCCGCAGCTCCCGCCGCAGACCGCGCAGCACTGGGAGCAGCCCCGGACGGTGAATATGGCGGTCAGGGGGTACCGGTCCCAGTCCTTGAACGGCTTGGCCCCTTCCAGGTCCCGGTGCCTGATGACGGAGCGTATGATCCACCCGTAGTCGATGTCCAAGTAGTCCAGGTCATTGGGCACGTGGGTGAGGGCGTTGACCACGCTCCTTCCCTTATCCTTCCACGTGAGGTTGGGCACGGAGGACAGGTCCCTTTTCTGGGCCAGGGCGTCCATCAACGTGACCAGCGGTTTTTCCACGGAGTCTCCGCGCAGCACTAGGTCCACCTGCGGGTAGGTAATAAGCTCCTCGTGATAGTAGGAGGAGGAGAACCCGCCAAAGAGGACCTTGGAGTCGGGATGGTATCTCTTCACTATCTCCGCCACCGCCAGCGACCCGTGGGCGTGAGGCAGCCAGTGAAGGTCGATGCCGAACACGTCGGCGTCCAGCTTCTGGAGGAGGGCCTCGACGTCCAGCTTCTTGTCGTTCAGCATCATGCTGGCAATGTTCACGATGCGGACCTTGTACCCGGCCTTGTGCAGGGCGTTGGCCATGGTGGTGAACCCGAAGGGGTACATCTCGAAGACCGGTGTGGACGGCACCAGGTCGCTGACCGGGCCGTAGAACATGGACTCCTTCCTAAAATCGTAAACGCTGGGAGCGTGTAAGAATATGAGGTCTTCCTTGCGCAAGGGGCCGCCTCCGAGGCAGTGAGGAGCAAAGGGCGTACTCTACAAAAATGTTGTCATGTCCCGAAGCGCCGACGCCGCATCTGGTAGGAGCGGATGGCCCGCAGGAAGTCGATCCTCCGGAAGCCAGGCCAATACACATCGGTGAAGTAGAGCTCGGCATAGGCGAGCTGCCACAGCAGGAAATTGGAGATGCGCTCCTCTCCCGAGGTCCGGAGGATGAGGTCGGGGTCGGGGAAGTCCGCCGTGTACAGGTGGTTGGAGAAGGTCTTCTCCGTGATGTCTTCCACCTTCAGCTCCCCGTCCTTCACCTTCTGGGCGATCTGCTTGATCGCCTGCACTATCTCCTGGCGGGAGCCGTAGGCCGTCGCGATGTTGTAGTAGTAGTTGGAGTAGGCGGCGGTCCTCCTCTCAGCGTAATCGATCGCCTCATTGACGCTGTCCGGCAGGATGTCCCTCTGCCCCAGGACCGTGACCTTGATCTCGTGGCGATGGACCCTCTCATCGTCACCCAGGCGGTAGAAGCTCTCCTCGAACAGCTTCATGAGGCTCTCCACCTCATCCGCGTCGCGGTTCATGTTCTCCGTGGAGAAGGCGTAGACCGTGAGCACCTTCACCCCCAGCTCCATGCACCAATCGAGAAGCTCCTCGAGCTTGTCCTTCCCCCGGATATGCCCCTCGGCGGTGGTGAGGCCGAACTCCTTGGCGAAGCGGCGGTTGCCGTCCATAATCACCGCTACATGATGCGGGATCCTGTTCTCCCGCACCTCCTTCAGAAGCCGCTTCTCATACGTGTTGTAAGCGGTGCTGGCGATGACCCGGGAGATCTCGTCCTTGATGGGCCTTGCCCCCTCGCTGTTGTCATTAGACATGGTGTGCCACGCTATTTAGAGGATATCCTCGGGCAGGGCCGCCGCCTTCCACCCCATGTCGAAGCACCCTATTCCCGCGACCGCCCCTATGGTCCCCCTCTTGCCTGTGATCTCTATGAGCTGGATCCCGTTACGATTGGCCACCTCGCGCGCGTCGTTTATCTTGAAGATGCGCTCCTTGGCCTCCCGGCCGTAGTCCTGGACCTCCTGGGGGACCTTAAGACCTTGGTATATGGCAAGGGTGGTGTTCTCGCTGTAGGTGTTCTTTCTGATGAAGTCGACGACGAAATCAGTCAGAGCGGGGATATCCCTCTCCGCCACGGCAAAGGAGACGCCCACGGACACGCAGTTGGTGGTCTTCTCGGGAACATTGGGGTTGAGCTGCACGATCTTGTGTTCCAGGTAATGGCCCACAGGGGCCTCTCGGGCCAAACGCAACATCAGCACCCAGGAGGCGCCCTTCTCCTTGGTGTCAGTATCATCAACGGCATAGATCATCCTCACCAGCTTAGGTGTTACCACGCTGACCTCCACGCGGTGGGCGCCGCCGATCTTGACATCGTCGGGATATATGGCCTCGATGGTCCCGGGGCCCTGAGGCATGCACGCTCCGATCCCCACGCTGGCACCTGCCAGCCCCACCCAGGTGGTGATGACCCTGTCGCCGTCGACCCTCAAGGCCTTCAGCCCCTGCCCGCCCACGGTCTTGGAGGCCGGGCCGAAGCTCACATCGCCCTCCCCGATGATGGCATCCATTATGAGAGTGGTACCCTCCACCCTCACATTGGTAAGGGCTCCCCCCGCCCGCTTCCGGTTGGCGGCATCCCACTCCACAGGGCCCTTGGCCATGCATTCCTCGATGATGGTGGCCACACCGTTCTTCTCGTCGACCAGGGTATACACTCCTCTGCAGAAGAGCTTGCCATACTTCTGAGCGACCTCATCAGGGGTTAGGACAATGGACATGATCAACGCTCCAGATGGATGAGCGGCCGATAATGAGGGTGCTTATAAATATGACTTTCTGCCCCGCGTTCGTGGGACCTCGCGGCACCTGCAGGCCAGTCGACGTCCTCACTCCAGGACGGTTATGTTCCGGGAGGGCAGGTCGCTGAGGTCCAGCAGCCGCGATGTCCCCGTCTCGTCCCGGAACATCATATAGCGGCCCTTTATCCCCAGGACCTTCCCCTGATGCTTTCCCGCGGTCACCACCGGCCGGGGGGCGGTCCGCGGGAGCTCTTTGATGGGGTATTGATCGAGGAACACCACGTCCTCGTTCAGCGGCTCCTTCCACCGTCCGATCCTTCTGACATAGTGGTCCTGGACATGTTCGATGGAGCTTCGGGAGGGGGGCGAGGTCCAGGTGCCGGCGATCCTGGCGGCTCTAACCTCCTGTGGGATCTTGAACCGCCTCGAGGTCTCCTTCTCCAGTTCCCGGGCCTCTCTGCGGTCGCGGCACATGAACAGAGGCCGTACCGCATCCGCCCCCTGCTCTATCGCCCTCTCCCTCAGCCTGCCCACGCTGGTCATGCCCACCTTTATCATGTTGCTGAACGAGGCCAGGTAAACATAATGTTGACGCTGGCAGAACTCCGGGTGATCGCACCTGTCGCCGCTGCACTGAGGCTCGAAGATGCAGCTCTGCACCGGTATCCAGGGGGCCATGCACTCCCTGCAGGAGGTGATGCGGCCGACCTTACGGGACGAGGGGCAGGGGACGTACAGTTCTCCGTCAAAACGTCCCACGCATGTGCGGCCTTCCCCCACCTCCATCGCCAGTCGTTCCAGGGGCAATGAGTCGACATTCCCGGTCACACGGTCCAAGAACAGCAGGTGGGGTTGGAAATCATCCCAATAGAAGGATAGGACATGCTTGTCCAACCCATTAGACCGCGATGAGCCAGTTCCTTGATCGAGCATGCTCCACGTCCGCCTCGGCGGACCTAAACCTGATGACCTGTCCTCACTCGTCTTCAGTGGGTTCGGCCTCGACGACTTCTTGCTCCTCCGCCCTTCGGAGGAACTCTGCGGGAACGGAACGCACTAGGTACACGGTCCTCGCCGCCCGCTGCACTTCCTCGCCGGAATCGATCAGCGCTACGGTGTCGATCTCCAGGATGACCGGGGATTCGGTGCGGACCCGACCGGCGTTGAGGGCATCAGCATATGTCTTGGAGAGGTGGACAAGCTTCCTGTCGGAAGGCTTCAGCCCTGTCTCCAGTATGATGTCCGCCTCCTCCGGTGTGGTGGGATAGTAAAGACATTCCGGGATGTTATCGGTGGGCAGACGCAGGTCCAGTTCCAATGTGTGCCCGTAGGTTGCCCTGATGAGGTCGTTGCTGACCTGGTAGCGCCCCTTGGGGTCGGTCTCGATGAGAGCGACAATGTGGTGTGGTCTCAGCCAGTGGTAACGGGGATTGTACCGCTTGATAGCGGAGATGAAGTCCCTCATGTACACGAAACCCTGTTCGTCCATCTTCAGATCGAACTTTTCAGGGAAGTGACGGAGGGCCCCGGCCATGGTCCTCCCAATGCGGCTAAGCTCCTCTTCGCTCATCAGGAACTTGCCCGCTTCATCACAAACCGGGCACTTCTCTCCCCGGAAGTAGCCGTGGTCAACACACTCTCTCAGCATCCATTAAGGGAATGAACGCGAATTCTTAATAGTTTTCTATGGGTACCACGCAAGGAGCGGGGGATGGGCGCGTATGCCCATGGGCACTGGATGACCGGCCTGGGAGTCCCCCGGGAGAGAGCGGTGCTGCCGGACTAGATGTCCATTCCGGCTGCCCGGCATGCGGCGGTAACGGTGTTCTTTAACAGCATCACGATGGTCATGGGCCCCACCCCTCCGGGTACGGGGGTTATGGCGGATGCGACCTCCTTTACGTTCTCGAAGTCGACGTCCCCCACCCATCGGTAGCCCCTCTTGTCGCTGGGATCGTCCACGCGGTTCGTCCCCACGTCTATGACCACCGCGCCCGGCTTGATCATGTCCGCAGTGATGAACCCAGGCGAGCCTATGGCCGCGATGACCACGTCACCCATTCTGACCAGGGATGCCAGGTCCCGTGTTCGTGAGTGGCACACTGTGACCGTAGCATTGGCGCCCTTCTTCTTCTGCATCAGTATGGCCGCTATCGGCTTGCCCACGATGTTGCTGCGGCCGACCACCACCACGTGCTTGCCCTCGGGGTCGTTCCCCGATCTCATGAGCATCTCCTGTATCCCATGCGGGGTCGCCGGCAGGAACTGGGGGTTTCCGATGAGCATCCTGCCCACATTGATCGGGTGGAACCCGTCCGCGTCCTTCTCGGGATCGATGCGCATCAGGACCTTGTTCTCATCGATGTGCTGGGGGATGGGCAGCTGGACAAGGAATCCGTGAATGGCCGGGTCGGCGTTGAGCTCGTCCACGACCTTCAGCAGCTCATCCTCCGAGGCGCTCTCCGGCAGGATGATGGAACGCGAGTATATGCCCAGCTCCTCGCAGCCTTTGACCTTGTTGCGTACATATTGCTTGGATGCGGGATCTTCTCCTACCATCACGACCGCCAGGCCCGGGGTCACGCCCCTCCCCCTGAGTTCGGCGATCTTCTCTCTCAGCTCCTTCTTGATCTGCGCAGCGACATCTGGACCGTGGATAATTGTGGCGACCATGTTCGGTACCGTCCCGGTGTAGAGGTGAATTCGGATATAACCCTGCCCGTGGTCAGGGTTTTATATCTTCCAGGCGATGATGCTCACAGGGGTCCAAGATGGTCGTGTGCAGCAAGTGTGGGAAGGAGACCATCGATGATGCCAGCTTCTGCCACGGGTGCGGCGAGTACTTCACTCCTGGGACATCGGTCGTTACCAAGTCCAAACCTGGGACATCTGCCGTCGCCACGCCCAGGAAGGACCGCACTGTGCTCATCGTCGTGCTCATTGTCACCGTCATATTGATCGCGTCCCTCGTCCTGGAGTACGTCCTCTACGATCTGACCTCTGGAAGCCAGGGCTCAGCCCCTACGGTGGAGTTATCCCCTAGTAACGCAACGTCCTCGGGCATCAGGATCAACGTGACCTCGGCATCCCCCGTCGAGGGCTTATCATTTTCCAGCGTACTGATCGGCCTCCAGGCGCCTGCAGGCCATATAGGGCTGAATAGCAGTGTGAACAGCTCGCCTGTGGAGTTGCCAGCCGCCTCCGATGGGACCAATACTCTGTCGTTCTATGATGTGGATGGGAGCGGAACCCTCACGGCGGGGGATTTCATGATGATAGAGGCCGTAAGCGGTTTATTGGCCGATGGCATCTACGTGCTCATCGTGACCCACTCCCCGACAGGGGAGACCATCAGCAATCTGAGCGTGAACCTACCCTAGGTCCGAACTGTTTTTTAAGGTTGTTACCTTTCCAGGGAGGAGCACATGAAGGCCGACATCGAGATCGCTCAGGATGCCATAATGCAGCCCATAGGGGAGATCGCTACCAAGGTGGGGCTGTCCCAGGATGATCTGGAGCCGCACGGCCGTTATATGGCCAAGATCCCCCTGGAGGTCCTCCGCCGACGGGAGGGCAGGGAGGATGGCAAACTGGTCCTGGTCACGGCCATAACTCCCACGAAGGCGGGAGAGGGAAAGACTGTGACATCGATCGGGCTCATGCAGGCCCTCGGCAAGATCGGTGTCAAGGTCATGGGCGCGTTGCGCGAGCCATCTATGGGGCCGGTCTTCGGTCTGAAGGGCGGGGCCACGGGAGGGGGGCGCTCCCAGGTGTATCCCATGTGGGAGATCGACCTTCATTTCACCGGGGACATCCACGCGGTGACCTCGGCCCACAACCTGCTCTCCGCGATGGTGGAGAACCATCTCTCGAAGGGCAACGAGCTTAAGATCGACCCGACAAGGATCGTATGGAAGAAAGCCATCGACATGAACTGTCGCGAACTTCGCGACATCGTGGTAGGGCTGGGAGGGAGGACCGTGGGGGGCACCCCTCATGAGAGCGGCTTCATCATCACCGCCGCCTCCGAGATCAGCGCAATACTGGCGTTGACCACGTCCGTCGAGGACCTGCGCAGCCGTCTGGAAAAGATCGTCGTGGCCTATGACATCATGGGCAATCCAGTATTGGCAGGGCAAATGAGCTGCGTCGGGGCTATGGTCATGCTGCTCAAGAACGCCATCAAGCCTAACCTGGTGCAGACCTTGGAGGGTCAGCCCGTCTTCGTACACGGATTCCCTTTCGCCAATGTAGCTCATGGAAACAACAGCCTCCTGGCCACTAAGTACGCTCTCAAGATGGCCGATGTGGTGATCACCGAGAGCGGTTTCGCCTCGGACCTGGGGGCCGAGAAGTTCTTCGATATCGTGTGCCGCGAAGGGGGCCTAAGACCGGACTGCGCGGTCATTGTGGCCTCGGTGCGGGCCTTGAAGATGCATGGTGGGGCCTGCCTGGCGGACGCTCTGACCTGCGAGGAGGCCGACCTGGGAGCACTGAGAAAGGGCTTCGCCAACCTCGACAAGCACATCCAGAACGTGCGCAGCTTCGGGGTGCCGGTGGTCGTGGCCCTCAACCACTTCAAGGGCGATTATCCGGAGGAGATACAGGCCGTGATGGAGCACTGCGCCCGGGCCGACATCCCCTGCGCCCTCTCCGATGTGTACTCTCATGGCGGAGAGGGAGGGAGGGAGCTCGCAGAGAAGGTCATGGAAGTGCTCAGGAACGAACCCAGCGACTTCCACTTTCTGTATGACGTCGGGCTCACCATCAAGGATAAGATCCGCATCATCGCCACCGAGATCTATGGGGCCAGGGATGTCCGGTACATCGGCACCGCGGAGAGGGACATCCGGGCCATCGAGCTGGCCGGAAACGACAACCTCCCGGTATGCATGGCCAAGACCCAGCTGTCCATAACCGACGACCCCAAGCTCAAGGGCGCCCCGCGCAACTGGACGCTCAACGTCAAGGAGGTCCTGGTCTCCGCCGGAGCGGGTTTCATCATCCCCTTGTGTGGTGAGATCATGCTTATACCAGGACTGCCGTCAGAGCCCTCGGCCGAGAGGATGGACTATACCAATGAGGGAAGGTTCATCGGCCTGAGCTGATCACAGAGTGTTGACGGAACGTATGTCCTTCAGCATATGTGCCTTGACCTTGAGGAGCTGAGTCACCACGAACGAGCCCACTGCGGCCAGGTCCTCGGTGCTCATGATCTGGGAGGCAGTATCGTCGAAGAGCAGGTTGGCGCTGCCCCTGACCTTGTCCTCACCGCTCCACAGGATCACCGTGACCGGAAGCATGGGGAACACGGGAATGGTGACGGAAGTGATACCAAACTCCCTCTTCTTGGCCCCCAGCAACTTCACCGCGCCCAGGAGCAGCTTGGGGTTCTCACGGAACATGCTCCCGATGACCTCCGTCACCCGGCTTCGGAAAGACAGGTAGTGGAGGTTCCCACCCGGTAGCTGACGATAAGGGACGGTCCTCCCCGAGGGTTGAACATTGAGGGCGTTGGCCAGGTAGTGGAGCACCAGGATGGCGCCCAGCTGCTTGACCTCTTTGCCCCCCATGGTTATGGAGCGGCAAACTGGATCGATGATGCACTCCCTGCCAAAGGTGGGCAGGTACAACCTCCGGTCGCGGAGGGTCGCTCCAGACCGTTCGGCAACTGTTCTCAGGTCCTTGTTGTTGAGCATTTCCCAGGCCTCCCCCAGCGCACCCTCGTAGACCTCTTCCTTGATCCCCGGACACCACTCCTCGTTGTTCATAGCATTCCCTCCATCCGAATATAATTGCTCAGGGTCACGATCTCTACCCCCCGGTCCAGAGTACCCTGGAGTATGTGCCGCACCTTGCCTATCTCCGTCTCAGCCCGTTGGGGCGACCTCACTCCGCTCAGCGATTCCACAATATGCCAGCTATGGTCCGCCAGAACGAAGAGACCGTCCTCGTGCCCGTCGATGAGCTGGAGGTAGTCGTTGACCTCCCTCCTGCCCTCGTGCAGCGGCCACAGATACGATTGCATGCGCCTGCCCGTGGCATCCCTGCCCTGGGCCAGTGGGACCTCTATGAGCCCAGAAGGCAGCAGGTAGGGATGGAGGCCGGAGGGCATCTCCGCGAACAGGGTCGAGTCGTACATCAGGCCCCGGCGCTGCAGGACCGCTACCACCTGCTCATTGATGTGCTGGTAAGGGGCCCGGAACCCCTGGGGGCGGACCCCGGTCACATCCTCGATCACTGCCAGGGAGCGGCCGATGATGGCGTCCAGCCATTCTTCCGAGGGGATGATCCCGGTGCTCTCGCCGGTGAGGTCCTCATGCGCATATCCGTGGGCCGCGACCTCGTGTCCGTTCAGAAGGTTCCGCAGGTCAATGTCCGTGGATAGGACCTCTGCGGCCTCCCCTTCCATGAAGAAGGTGCCCTTCACACCTAGTTCGTCGAGCATGTCCACGATAATCTCCAAGCCCTCCCGGGTGGAGGAGTACCGTGGCACCGGGCTGCCCCTGCACGCTGCCTCCACCGCACCCTCCCGAGGCTCGTTCACATCCCGGTCCACGTCCACTGTGAAGGCCGCGCAGCGCATGCTTAGTCATAAGTCCTGATGTATAAACGCCTTGGGCCATACACCCGCCAACACTTAAATATGGTAAAACATTAGGAACGTTGGTCCCTGAGGGTGGTTCCGATCAAGCAAGTGGTTATCGTGGGAGGGGGGGCGGCCGGACTGGCGGCTGCCGTGGAGCTATCACGCCGGGGCTTGGCCTCGACCATCGTGGAGCGGTCTCCGGCCCTTGGAGGGAGATCTCTTGAGCTTGCGTGCAAAGGCTCTCCAGCCTGTGTGCGTTGCGATGCCTGCTACCCTTATGACCTTCGCCGTGAGGCCTCTCGGAGCGATAGGGTCCGCATCATGCTGGGGGCTGAGGTCGAGGAGGTCAGTTGGACGCCATCTGGTGCAGCTGTAAGGGTATGCACGCCTGAGGGAAGGACGATGCTGGAGGCCGGGGCGTTGATCCTGGCCACTGGCTGCACCCCCTTCGATCCCGGCGCGGACCCCCGGCTCCATAGTCAGGAATGCCCTGACGTCCTTTCCTCGCTGGACGTGGAGCGAGCTCTGGCCACATGTAATCGGCTCATGGTGCCTTCGACCGGCAGGCCCCCTCAGGAGATGGCCATCGTCCAGTGCGTTGGCTCGCGCGATGTCAAACGCGGCGTACCATACTGCTCTAAGGCATGCTGCAAGTACGCTTACAAGCTGGGGCTGCGGCTGCGGCATCTGCATCCCGACCTCAAGCTGACCTTTTTCTTCATGGACTGGCGCCCGCTGGAGGATTCTGGGAAGGCCCTCGAGGCCTGGTCCGCCGCAGACAGCAGTGTCCACCTGGTGCGTTCCCGGCCGGCCGAGGTGATCCCCGGGGGGAGGCCCACGCTCCGCTACGCCGCTCCGGGGGAGAGCATAGAGGAAGAGAGCTTCGACATCGTGATGCTGTCCGTGGGCATGGTCCCATGCTCCGCCAACTCTCGCCTCGCAGAGCTCTTCGGGATAGAGCTGGACGCCCTAGGCTACCTGCGATCAGACCGACAGGGGGTCATCATCGCCGGCACCAGCGGCGGTCCGAAGGACCTCCGGGAGAGCGTGGAGGAAGGGACGGCCGCGGCGGGGATGGCCGCCAGACTGCTGGAGGCGGAGGATTGAGCGCCCCCACGATATTGATTATCGGACCCGGGAAGGCCGCTGTGGATGCGGCCACGGAGGTACGGGACCAGGGCGTGCGGGCGGTTCTGGCGAGACCTAAGGGTCAGTGTGCCGGTCTGTCCGAGGAGCTGCTCAGTATTGATGTGCTCTCAGACCACGAGCTGTTGCGTCTTGACGGAGGTCCGGGAAATTTCCGCGCCGTTCTTGTCAGCTCAGAAAAGATCACTGAGGTCCACTGCTCTGCGGTGGTCATGGCCAGCGAGCCCCTGCCGCCAATCTCGTCTGGTGAGGCTGACGTCATGACGCTTCACCAGGCCTGCTGTGATGGGCTACCGGATGAGGTCGAAAGCCTCGCCATAGTCCTGGGCCCGGAGGCCGATCGGTCCTCGTTCGCCAAGGCTGTCGAGCTTGCGATCAAGGCCTGTGCTCAGCCTGCGCATCCAAGGGTCTGGCTGTTTTCCGAGGAGATGTTGGCATACGGGGAGGATGAGCTATCGTACGCGGACGCCCAGGCCGCGGGCGCCACCTTCGTTCGCACTAATGCCCCTGTCACCATCACCACCGATCCTCTGACCGTCAGCGCACTGGACGTGCCCTCGGAAGTGCCCATGAACATCAATCCCCACCTTGTGGTCTTGGACGGCGTTCCTGATAAGGTGGACCATATCAGGCCCCGATCAACATCTTACGGAGTCACCGTGGGTCATGTGAGCATGGGTCCGGTATCTACTATGAAGGAGGGAGTGTTCATTTGCTCCTCATCAGAAGGCGGGCTGCTGGAGGGTGAGACCAGGATCAGGGCGAGAGCCGCGGCCGCTCGGGCGGTCACCCTGGCATTGAACCCCCCGACGAGATTGGTGGCGGTGGTCGACCGGGACAAGTGCTCCGCCTGCCTCACCTGTGCACGCATCTGCCCCTTCCTCGCCGCCCGGCCCGGAGACGAGGGGAAGGCGGTCATCGACAGCATCCTGTGCCAGGCCTGCGGAGTGTGCGTGGGGGGATGCCCCAGCAGGGCCCTCTCACTACCTGAGGACAAAACCATGGGGTTAAGTACCCATCAAAGGGAGGGAGGGGAATGAACACGTCGAATATAACCTGCTTCTGCTGCCAGAACGCCTGGACGGCCCTGCAGCCGAACGGTGATGAGGAGCTGCCCGAGGGCGTGAGCGTGGTGGAGATCCCCTGTTCGGGAAGGATCGACGAGGTCATGATGCTCCGGGCGCTTCGTACTGGATCTCAGATAGTGATGGTCATCGCCTGCCTGGAAGGCAACTGCAAGAACAGGACGGGCAACTACCATGCCCGGCGCAGGGTGGACGAGGCCCGCTCCCTGCTCTCACAGCTGGGGCTGGACCCTCGAAGGATCGTCATGTTCAACCTGGCCTCGAACCAGAACTCATACTGGCTGGAGGCGGTAAAGGAGACGAAGGAGCTGGCACAAGCTCTGGGGCCAATCAGGATACTGGAGGGGGACCGATGATAATCGCCGAGAGAAAGGACCTGGGTCAGATATTGAGGATGCTGGAAGGACGAAGCAAGGTCCTGATCGCCGGATGCCGCTCATGCGTGGCCATATGCCATGCGGGGGGAGAGAAGGAGGTCGCCGCCACCGCCGAGGCGCTTCGCCTCAAGGCAGCGGCAGAGGGGCGCCACATCGAAGTCACCGAAATGACACTGGAGCGGCAGTGCGAGAAGGAGTGGGTGCAGGAGATGGCACCTCACCTGCAGGACCAGGAGATCGTACTCTCCCTCGCCTGCGGGGTGGGAGCGCAGGTGGTGCAGGAGATGTACCCCATGACCATGGTCGTTCCGGGCCTCAACACTTCCAACATGGGGGCTCTGGAGGAGCAGGGCATCTACCTGGAAAAGTGTGCCGGCTGCGGCGACTGCGTACTTCATCTCACTGGGGGGATCTGCCCCCTGGCCCGCTGCTCCAAGTCCATGCTGAACGGCCCCTGCGGTGGCTCCCAGAACGGCAAGTGCGAGGTGAACCTGGACACCGCCTGCGCCTGGGACCTCATCTTCCATAGCCTCCAGCGACTGGGCCGCCTGGACCTTCTGGAGGAGAACATACCCCCCAAGAACTGGCTTCCATCCCGCTCCGGAGGGCCAAGGCGAATAGTCCGCCCCTTGGTCGTTCAGGGCGAGGAGGAGATGAGGGCGAGGGAGGGATCGCCATGAAGTCTGGCAGCAATCTCGAGAGGGTACTGGAGAGCGGCACCTTCGCCGTGACAGCGGAGATAGCCCCTCCGAAGTCGACCAGCACTGAGGGCATGAGGAAGAAGGTCCGGGCGCTGATGGGATGCGCAGAGGCTTTCAACCTCACTGATAACCAGACAGCCATTGTGCGACTGTCGTCCATGGCCTCCTCCGTCGCGTGCCTGCAGGAGGGAGCCGAACCGGTGATGCAGATGACATGCCGCGACCGCAACCGCATCGCCATGCAGTCCGACCTTCTGGGGGCGGCATCCCTGGGCATAAAGAACGTTCTGTGCCTCTCCGGTGACCATCAGACATTCGGGAACCAGAAGGAAGCAAGGAACGTATACGACATCGATCCCATTCAGCAGCTAATGGTCTTCCGCCAGATGAGAGACCAGGGATTGGTATGGGGGGGAGATACCATCGAGGAGCGTCCCAAGGTCTACCTGGGGGCCGCCGCCAACCCCTTCGCCGACCCCTTCGAGTACCGTGTGGCCCGCCTGGCCAAGAAGGTCAAGGCCGGAGCGGACTTTGTTCAGACCCAGGCCATCTTCGACCTGGAACGGTTCGAGCGCTTCATGACCGATGTTCGAGCCAGAAGGCTGGACGAGCAGGTGCACATCCTGGCAGGAGTGGTGCCGCTGAAGTCCGCCAATGCCGCGCGCTACATGAAGACCAAGGTATCGGGCATGAGCGTGCCCGATGAGGTGCTGGAGAGGATGAAGTCCGCGTCCGATCCCAAGAAGGAAGGGATAAAGATCTGCGTGGAGACGATCGATCATCTCAGGACCATCCCCGGTGTTCACGGCGTCCACATAATGGCCATCGGCTGGGAGGAGATGGTGCCCACCATAGCTGAGCAGAGCGGGCTGCTTCCACGGCCCTGAAAGCCGTGACCTCGTGACAGATGCGATCATGCGTAGATTACTTTGGATATGAGATCAAGTAAAAAAGTGAGGAAGAGAATAATATAGAGGGCGTAGAGAGCCTTTGCAGGCCCTCGGTCGTGTTTGGTATGGAAGCCAACACTGCACGCCTACCGGCGCCTGCCGCTGCTGAACTTCATGTAGGTCCAGGTGGCTGCCAGGAATATAATTGATCCGGTGAAATATACCCATTCCATCCGTCATCACCTCCCTTTGGTTCATTACCCCCCCAAGGGCTATTGTTCTAATTGGCAATAAGGTGTATTTATCATTATCTTATTACATAATAATAAAATAATTATTTGTTTGATTAATCAAATGTTAAAAAATTATGATAATTATTACTATATGTAAACAATTACCGTGTTATGCATTATCACTATAAGTGGTCGAGCGGAAAGTATTGACAGATAACCATTAATGATATTTTTTGTTCTCAGATAGCTCGATTGCCGACACTAGTTGCGTTGAATGGAACTCAGATGCGGCTTCATGGTGCATCATCTAATGATAGTTTGAACAACCCCCCAACGAGATAATGTATCTCTATAAAGAGGATTGATGCACTTTCTAGATGACCTTCATGAAAATATTCTTTCGGGAAAGGATTGCCCATTCTCATTAGATCTTAGATGCCACGAACATCCCGATATCCATCTTGGTCCGTTAGAGCTGCAGATCATCGTGGATTCTTTTCATTCAAGACTCGGACAGCTTCAGCTCGAATCGTCGAGCCAGAAGAAGGAGATCCAGTTATCGCCTCTTCTTTCAGAAAGGCTGTTTATTGTAAAGAGGAGGCTAGATCGTGTCAAGAACGCTGATTAACAAGTGACGACGGGGCCATTGATCGCAGATAGGCCCTGTCGAACGTTATACCCTATCATGAGAAACTGTAAAAAGCATCTCGATGGGAATCGGTTTATTGGGAGCCCTTGCGAGCCCCCTGTTGAGTTTGCGATAAGAAGGGCACACCCACACATTTAGTGGCGCCTGCCCGATCTGATCTTCATGTAGGTGAAGCTGGCCGCAAGGAAGATTACGGATCCAGTGAAGTACACCATCTCAAACATCTAGTTTCACCTCCTGTGGTTCTTGACCCCCCCTAGGGGCCTCAAATACTCTTTGGAGCAAGTAGTATATATTCTTATCTTTTTAGATTATTATCAAAATATATTCTAGCCAGATACAAATAATCCTGGAAGATAATGATGTATTTTTATTTGCAATTTAATTATCTCTTAGGACAATCCTCATCTCTCAATAAAAACATAAAAAGGTTAAAGGGGAAAGGGTTTGGGACGGTCAGCCTGATCGTACCTCTGATCAGAAGTCGTTGTTAGGCTCGACCGGCTCCTCGGCCACCACGAAGCATGCGTACGCTCCGTAGAACATCATCTGGTCGTTGGTGATGGCGAAGCCGTCATCACCAATGCAGACAGAGACCTGGTTGCAGGCAGCGAGCAGAGCCCTCATGTCAACTTCCACTTCCTGGCCGTTGAGGCAGATGGTCATGCATTCGTCGTCGTGGGTCACGGTCTGGAATCCGATCTGGCCGCACTTCTCGTCACCGAGGATCTTGGTGGTGCCCTCGTTGTAGATGGCTGTCTTCAGCTCCTTGCAGACACTGTCGCACTGGTTGGTGTAGGTCACGGTGGTGACGACAGAGATGTCGGTCATGGTGCTGATAACGGTCTCCTCACCGAAGACGATCTGGACGATCTGGTGGTAGTTGAGCTCGGTCGCGAACTCCATCTGGGGGCCGTTGCAGTCATCGCTCAGGGGAGCAATGGTGCTGGCGCCATAGACCACCGAGGTCTCCATGGTCAGCATGGTGGGCAGGAAGGGCACTTCCAGGGGCAGATAGAAGTAAACTCCATCCACCTCAGCGTCGTCATCGTAGTTGCAGATGCTGGCGTAGGCGACGTTCTGCAGCGGGGTCTCATCGAAGTCGATGAAGGCCACGTTCTCCAGGGTGAAGGTCACCTCATATGCGTAGGTGTAGCTCTCACCGGGGCACAGAATGGGCATAGCGCAGGTGTCAACGTTGATGGAAGCGACATCGATCCAGCACTCACCGTTCCATATCTGGATGGTGTCAGTGAGCACAAGGCCCTGGGTGGCGTAGGCACCGGTGTTGACAACGGTGATGCCACCGACGACGGTGAAGGTACCAATATCGCTGAGCACGACCTGATCGATCAGGACGGGGTCTGCGGTCTCGGCGAACTCAACGTCCTCCTGGCTGACCTGGCTTGCCAGGGCAGCGTCGGGGAAGTTCAGGCCTAGCTGGATGTACTCGCTCCAGGACACATCAGCGGTCTTGCAGACGGCAAGGGTGGTCTCCAGGTAGCCACCGTAGATCACGATGGGCTCACTGTCGGAGATCTCCCCGCAAGAATCCTCAAGGCTCAGGATGGCCGTGTTGCAGATGGTGTAGATCTTGTCGCGGCAGGCGTCGACATTGGTCACCTGCAGGTTGACGGAGACCTCGAAGTGAGAGCACTCGTCACCGTTCACGAACCAGGGCCCAACACCAGTGAGGGCCTCGACACAGAAGCCGCTGGGGATGGCACCGATCTCGTCCACGATGCAGGCGTTGTCATCGATTATGGTGACCTCGGGCTCGCAGGGCAGGTTGAACCCGTCCATGGCCTCAACGCCGTACATCTCGCCAGCATAACCCTCGAAGTTGCAGATGGTCACGTCAGCGACATTGCGGTAGCATGCACCCTCGACAGCATCGAACTCGAAGCAGTAGCTGTAGCAGTAGGATTCACCGGCCGCCAGGATGGGGTGGCTGGAGATATCCACGGCAAAGCTCACGTAGTCCTCGTATCCGACACAATCATCCACCAGTATCTGTATGGTGTCCACGATGGTCAGGCTCTGGGTGTCCGCGCAGCCAGTGTTGGTTACCGTTATGGTCCCCATAACACCGATCTTCTCGGTCACAACTGGGCAGGACCTGTCAGCGGTGATCAGGTAAGAGATCACAGCGCACTCGCCGGGCTCGATCATGAGGTCATACCCATTGCAGTCATCGGCAAGAACCACGTAGTCGTTCTCGTACACGGTCTTGTCAATGGTCCAGGTATACAGGATGGTCTTAGTCCAGAAACCATCGGCGGTCTTATCCGCAGAAATTGTGGTGGTTGCTGGGATATCGTTCTGTTCCTCATTCTCAGCCGGGGTCTGGTCTACCAACTCAGGATTCTGGTCCTCAGAGACCGGGGTCGACGTGTTCAGATCGTCGGATCCCTGGTCAGCAGCACCGGTCGTCGTAGTTCCCTGTAAAGCTACCAAGGCGACGGCGCTGGTCATCACCACTAGCGCGAGCGCTAGTGCTAGTATCTTCGTTGCATTCTTCGTGTTGTAAACCCCCCAAAAGGTTTGGTACCTCTTTGGTACCTTTCTATTTATATACTTTTCTATTAAATAGTAATAATTATATCAAAAAAGATAACTGTAACTATAGTATAATATTAATAAAATAGAACTATGATTTTATATAAATTCCTATTGCCTCGCATTAATGCTGGCAGAGGTCACTGTGTTCGCACCATCGGCAGAGTGAACCGGCACGACAGGGGAAGCATTGACAGCTCTCGATCTTATCGATAAGCGTTCCCACGCCCCGCTCTAGGTCGGTCAGCTCCTCCGCGGTGCGGCATGATGTCATCTCCTTGTCGTGAGATATGAAATGCCACACCAGGCGAACCTCCTTCACCTGAGGATAGTTCTGACGGACACCTATCTCGTAAAGGGCCAGCTGGCGATCATTCTTAAGGTCGGCGGAGGTGGGCAGCCTCTTACCGGTCTTGTAATCATGGATCTCGAACACCCCGTCGCCAGCCTCGGTGAGACGATCGATGTAGCCCACGAGAGAGTGCTCCCTGTCCCCCTGGACCTTGAATTTGATGCCGTGCTCCAGCCCTACGGTGCATCCGCGATCGAAGGGGTGGTAGTGGCGGTGATAGGCACGGAGCCCCGCCTCCGCCCTCCTGAGGTGATCAGATCTCGTCATGTCCTTCTTCACTATGACGACATCATCGCCCATGTTCTCTTCCCACCTGTCCCGGAGGAAGGCGATAATGTCCTCCTCTCCCAGCACCTCGCCCTCATCTGCCCGCTGATGAAGGTGCTGCAGGGCCAGATGCACTATGGAGCCGGAGAAGGCCTCGATGCCCCTGCGCTCCGCTTCCAAGCCTTCAATATACCTATACTGATACTTGTGAGGGCATTGCTCGAAGCAGCTCAGGGAGGAATGGGAATAGACCCTCGGTGTTTTGTGATCACAGTTCACGATGACCAGCTCACGCAGATCTCCCAATTCTCGATCCTTTCATCAGGATTGTCCTGCTCTCAGTCCCGGAGGAAATCATCGCAGTATAGCCTCTCGTTCATGAGTACCTGACCTGCCTTGATGATGTCCATGAGCTCCTGGTCCTCGGGATCGCAGATGGCAGCGCTGAGGCCGGAGCCCATCAGCATGGCCAGGAAGGTGCGGTTTAGCAGGCTGCGCTGCTTGGTACCGTTGGACACGTTGCTGAGGCCCACCACCGTGCGGGGGGCCGGCTCATTTAGGGTCTGGAACATCTGCACTGCCTGGATTATCTTCCTTCCCTGGTCCTGGGCCGCGCTGGTCGGAAGCACCAAGGGATCGAGGTAGAGCCTCTCGGGCATGATATCGTACTCCATGGCCTTAGTTATCATGAGCATGGCCATCTCCGCCCTGGCCTCAGCAGAGTTGGGAACGCCCTTCTCGTCCATGCAAAGGCAGATGATCTCCGCATCGAACTCCTTGCACAGAGGGAAGAACTTGGCCATCTTCTTCTCCTCGGCGGTGGTGGAGTTCATGATGACATGGTTCTTGGCGGCCCTGAGGCCTGCCTCCATGGTCTTGGGACCGGATGTGTCCAGGGACAGCGGCAGAGAGGACACCTCCTGCACCGTGGATACCAGCCACTCCATTGCCGCGGGGCCATCATCGCGACCGGGACCTACATTTACGTCCAGCGCCTGGGCCCCGCACTCCACCTGCCGGAGGGCCAGGTCCTGGATGAACTTGGCGTCCCGTTTGTCGATGGCCTTCCCCACGGAAGTGAACAACCCGTTTATCCTCTCTGAGATGATCAGCATGGTATCGGCCATTGAGGGCCGCCTCCTGATAAAAGGCTTTTGCACGTCTCGAGAAGGGAGAGGCCATGAGCGGGAGGGTCCCTGCAGGTTAGAAGTAGCACCTACGGCCTATAGGTTGAAGGAAGATCGTTCCGGAGTGAGCTATCATGGCACGTGAGAAGGACGAGGATTGGGAAGAAGAAGGGGCCGACGAAGAGGACGACGAGGAGGAGATGGAGGAGGAAGGCCTCGAGCCAGTGATGTCCGAGAACGCCGTCATCGACGTGGCCTTCGGAGAGCCGGAGGACGGTTGGGACGAGGAGGAGAGGGTGCTCGACTGGGTCTCCAGCTTCAAGCCCGGCGAGTTCCAGCGTCAGGTGGCCGACCTGTTCCTATCCGACGGCGAGGTGTACATCATGATGGATAAGATGACCGTGGTCCTGCCCATGATGGAGCTGTTCCGCCTGCTCGAGAGCGCCGGTGCCATCTCCGACAACGAAGAGATCTAAGGGCTCGTACCCTGACCTTGTTCGCCTGTGGCATGCGTTGTCATCGTCAGCATGGGCTATCACGATGCCTTTCTCCATTTACCAGGGGGCACCAGGATCTCGAAGGTGCAGCCCTGGCCGGGCCGTCCCTTCTCCGTGATGGTCGATCCCGTGATGCCCAATATCTGCCGCGAGAGGTACATGCCCAGGCCGGTGTTGCGGCCGTGGCCTAGCTCGAATATCTTCTCCTTCTCCTCCATGGGCACGCCCACTCCGTTGTCCTCGTAGAGGACCGAAAGGCTGAGGTCCTGGTTCTCCTCCGTCCATACGTGGATGACGCTAACCCTCTCCCCGTGGCGGGCGGAGTTGTCCAGGAGGTTGGTGAACACCTTCTGCAGCATGAGATCGGCGTACAGCTCCACTTTCTGGGCATCGATGAGGACGTCGATGCCCGGGGGGTGCACCGTCCTCTCTGCGACCAAAACCATGGGGCCGAGGGGCTGCCACTCCGGGCTCTTCAGGCCGAGGCACTGGTAGTCGCGGGTGAAGATCATGATGTTCTCCATGTCCTCGACGTTGGAAAGCATTATCTGGCGCCGCTCCTCCGTCAGCCTGCCCCCGTTGTTGTACCCGGCCAGCTCCAGGTATCCTCGCTGGACCACCAATTTGTTCATCATGTCATGCCTGGCCACCATCGACAGCAGGCCCAGCTTATCGTTCGCCAGGCGTAGGGAGTCCTTGGCCCTGCGCTCCTCGGTAACATCCCGTATCACTATGAGATGACCCTGGACCACACCGCTGGACCCGGGGATGTGGCGGGTCTTCACGTTGAACATCCTGTCGTTCAACCATTTCTCGTGGGATGAGGCCGCGTGGCCTCCACAGAACGGCCCCAAGCCAAGAGGTACCAGCACGTTCTCGGCCGGTCTGCCCATGACCTCAGGGCCGAGGCCCAGGACCTCACGGCCCGTGGAGTTGGCATAGCCCAGGGCGCCGTCGGAGTCTATGATTATGACCCCGTCGTCCATGTTCTCCACCACCGCGTCATAGCTTAGGGGGGTTACGTCGGAGTGCTTGAAGGTGAAGGTCCCGATATAATAAAGGACTGCTGCCAGCGTGAGGGATGAGAAGTTCATCAGTACGTCGATGTAAGACCCTGACATGTAGAAAGTGACCTCTCCAGTGCTCACGAGCCAAGGGAGACAGGAGGCCGCCAGCACAATGCCGGTCTGCTTCTTCTGCGTCCTGGGGGTGTTGCTGAACAGGTAGAAGACGAACAGGCTGCCTACGATGGTGAGCGCATGGATGTACAGATAAAGGAGGAAGAACACGGTAGCATAGTCAGTATACATCTCCACGGTGTCCTGCACGACGTTGAAGCTCACCCAGTTATAGAAGAGGTGATGGTGATCGTTCGTCCAGTACAGCGCCATGGACGCGGCCGGGACCAGGGATACCAGGATAACGTTCCTGACCGTGAGCCATCTGCCCTTTCCAGCATACTCCAGGTCGAAGAAGAGCAGCAGTATGCAGGCGATGGAGAACAGCAGGACCTGCAAGCCCCCAAGGAAGACCCTGACATCCATGCTCTCCACCCACAGGTCCAGGGCCAGCGTGGAAAAAAGGCCGCAGAAGGTGAGCATGAGGATGATGAAAAGCGACCGCAGCCGTCCCTTCTCCTTCCTGAACGTCTTGGCCGCCAAGAGCAGGCATGTCAGGATCAGGATGCCCAGGATGAGCCACTCCAACAACCTCAGTGACATCATGACACCAACCGGACCAGTCATTTTAAAATGTTATTATTAATAAATCAGTTCTGGTAATTACACGTCCATCGCTGGACCGGTCATCACCGGCGTCCATGGAGGAGGCGTCTTGAAGTTATGTTTATGAACCACCGCAACATATAGCCTCGGCAACTGTTCTCTCAGTTGGCCCTTCGTGAATCTGGAGGCAAGACTTTGGTCAAGATCGAACGCGCCCTGATCAGCGTTTCCAACAAGGACGGCATAATCGATTTCGCACGCGGACTTAAGGAGCACGGTGTGGAGATAATCTCCACTGGCGGCACGGCACTGCTACTGGAGAGGAACGGGGTGAGGACGGTGAGCATCTCCGACGTCACTGGTTTCCCGGAGATGCTCGATGGGCGCGTGAAGACCCTCCATCCCAACATACACGCGGGGCTGTTGGCACGCAGGGACCTGCCCGAGCACATGCATCAGCTGGAGAGAATGAAGATCAAGAAGATCGACATGGTGGTGGTGAACCTCTACCCCTTCAAGGAGACGGTCCTCAAGCCCGGCGTCTCCCTGGAGGAGGTGATAGAGAACATCGACATCGGCGGTCCCTCCCTCATTCGCGCGGCCTCCAAGAACTACAGGTCAGTGGCGGTGGTCACCGACCCCTCCCGGTACGTACCCCTCTTGGAAGAGATGAGCGCCTCCCAGGGCCATCTGGGCGAGGGGACGCTGCAGGGGCTGATGCTGGAGGCCTTCCGGGCGACGGCAAACTACGACGCGCTCATCGCCCAGCACCTGGGTGGGACCTTCCCGGGCCCCATGTTCCCCCAGACCCTCAACGTGGGGATGGATAAGGTGCAGGACCTCCGCTACGGGGAGAATCCCAGCCAGCAGGCGGCGTTCTACGGGGACCCGTTCGCGACCGGGGTGGCCGTGGCACGCATGAAGCAGCTGCACGGCAAGGAGCTGTCGTTCAACAACATACTGGACATAGAGTCCGCGCTTTCCCTTTTGCGGGAGTTCGAGGACCGCGCATGCGCCGCCGTCATCAAGCATACCAATCCCTGCGGCATAGCCTGCGATGACCACATCTACGATGCGTTCATGGTGGCCTATAACGTCGACCCCCTGGCCGCTTACGGCTGCATCATCGGGCTGAACCGTGAGTGCGACCTCAGGACCGCGGAGGAGATATCCAAGCACTTCGTGGAGATAGTCTTCGCCCCCTCCTTCGACCCTCAAGCTCTGGAACTGCTCAGCAAGAAGAAGAACATCCGTCTGATGACCACGCCCGGACCCATCACCCTCGAGGATGCTCCCAAGGTCAAGATGAAGTACATCAAGGGAGGCATGCTGGTGCAGACCGCGGACAATGGGCAGGTCACGGCGGAGAACCTAAAGGTGGTGAGCAAGCGCGCCCCCACCGAGGAGGAGATCAAGACCATGCTGTTCGCGAACCGCGTTTGCAAGCACATCTGGTCCAACACCGTCATCCTGGCGAAGGGAGAGAGGGTCGTGGGCATAGGGGCCGGTCAGATGTCCCGGGTAGACTCCTCCTTCATCGCGGCCCACAAGGCCGGGGAGAATGCCCAGGGATCGGTCATGGCCTCGGACGCCTTCTTCCCCTTCCGCGACGGGGTCGACGAGGCCGCCAAGGCCGGGGCCACCGCCATCATCCAGCCTGGAGGAAGCATACGTGATCAGGAAGTGATCGACGCCGCCGACGAGCACGGGATGGCCATGGTGTTCACTGGCGTCAGGGTCTTCCGCCATTGAGCGGGTATCCCCGATCCTGCACTCCGGCGATCTCCCGCGGCCGCATGGTGCGGACCGATCGCACCTGGGAGAAGCGCCCCTCGTTGGAACAAACCACTGCGTCCGGGATACTGCGACCGATTGCCAGTACCAGGGCGTCGACCGTGGAGAGCCCCTGGGACCTGCGGCCGAGCTTGTCCCCCTTCCCCAAGCGAACATAGTTGCTCTCCTGGATTATCTCAGCGGCCGCCATCGCATGGTGTCCCTCCACCGCCTGGACCATGATGTTCGGAAGCTGCAGCAGCGTTCTCAGCGTCCTCTGGGCGCGGCCGGGGTCCTTGGTCGTGTCCAGCACCACATAGTATATCTCCACGAGGACGGGGGTGGGGAGGACACCAATGAGATCTCCCTTCTCCACCCTCCTCAGCAGCTCGATGGAGCCCAGGCTGCGGCCGTCACCCGAGCGGACGAACGCATCGATGATGACGTTGGTATCGATGACCACGACCCTAGGAGCGGGCATCTCTCACCCTCTGGCGCAGCTCCTTGACGTCGGTCACACAATCGTCCAGGCACCCGATGAGGTCATCGCAGCACGAACGCCCATCCTCGACGCTGTCCCGCAGCCCCACTGCTGCCTCCAGGCGCTCGACCCTCGCCTCCAATATGTCCACGCGCTTCCCCAGCTTTCTTCGCAACTTCTTGCGGTGATCCTTTCCTGTGCTATCCCTGCGGCCCATGTTCACGTCACCTCGAACCGTTATGTGCCCCTGGAGAGCATAAAGGAGCGCAAGACCCATACGTCATTACTGGAATTGATAACGAGGAAAACCCAAATCTTATACCTGGACGTTATGGGTCCTAAGCACGGCGCCCGTACCTCCAAGAAAAAATGGGGAATGGGGCCGTGCGTGCCCGAAGGACCGCCATGAAGATCACAGCTTCTGCGTTTTCCCTGACCTTGCTGCTGCTGTCAGTCGCTCTTCTAGCATCGACGATGAGCGTGGCCACGGTCAACGCGTCCACGACCAGCCAGATATCAATAATCAGCGATTCCGAGCTGGCAACGCAGGCGACCGCAAGGGGCTGGCCGGGGGATGGAACACCTTCGAACCCGTACGTCATATCTGATATTGTGATCGACAACCCACCGAACGGGCTGGGGATCTTCATTTCGGGGACGAGCAAGCATGTTGTCATCGAGAACTGCACCATCAGTAGCACATCCAGTTATGCGATCGAGGTGACCGGAGCGTCCAACGTGACCATCCGGAGCTCAACGATGGATGGCTGCTTCTGCGCCTTCTTCATGTACACATCCAGGAACTGCACCATCTCCGACAACACCATCTCCTCCTGCCAGACGGGGTTGCTGCTGATATCGTCGTGCGACATCGCGATCGCCGGAAATACCATCACCGATTCCCTGTATAATGGGATGGAGCTGTGCACGTCCCCTGGCAACACCATCTCCGGCAACACGGTGGGGAGGTCCGGGGACTACGGCCTCTACCTTTCCAGCAGCGATGGGAACACCATCTTTGAAAACACCTTCATCGACAACAATGGGGCAGGCGCAAGCTACCATACCGAGCACCCCCAGGCCTTCGATCAAGGCGTGAACGCCTGGACCTATGAGGGACAGGGCAATGAATGGAGCGACTGGTCGTCGGAGAGCCCCTATCCCCATGAGGGGAGCGCGGCCGCACATGATGTCCTCAACACCCTGGACATCGGAGATGTCGTCCCAGTCATCCTCGCCATCGCCGTGGTGGTAGGGGCCATCGTGGCGGCGTTCGTGCTGATCCGACGGAAGAGGCGGGATGTGGAGGATCTCGCTGATCAGCAGACGTCCCCTCACGAGGAGTAAGTTTCATCCAGACCATGCCAGTTTTGCCCACATCGGACATTCAGCGCCGTCATAGGGTGTTCGGGCATCTCAGCTCCATGCACACAGGTCTCGCGAGAAGGACCGACGATCATGTCTTCGGTGGCTGGGGCGTGGTTCAAGAGTCCCTATTTATCCATTATGAAGTCGAAACACAGAGGCAGGCAGGCAACCGTTATCCCCATGTTCGGGTTACGGTAGGCCCGGAGAACGGACCGTGAAACCCAAGTTCGAGGATAGGAAGGAGGCCCAGATCGCCTACATCGAGCACCGGGGACCCTACGATGACATACCCTGGGGCGACCATATGGGAGAGCTGTTCGCCTGGGCCAAGGAGAACGGGGTGAAGCCTGGCTACTGCCCCATGGGCATTTACCTTGATGATCCCCAGAGAGTCCCCCGGGAGCAGTGCCGAAGTGAGATCGCCATCACCTTCAGGGGACCGGGGAAGGCCTCCGGTGGCATCAAGACCAGGACATTGCCGGCAATGAAGGTGGCCACCCTCTCCTTCAAGGGCACGGGCAGCGAACTGGGCAGTGCCCATATGGTGCTGTCGGAGTTCATCCAGGTCCAAGGGCACCGAGCACTGGGCCCCATGATCGAGATCTACACCAGGACTCCAGAGATAGTCGATGGCAAGATAATCCTGTACTCTAAGATCATGACGTCGGTCCAACCGATCCAGTGATGATCGTGAGTAGCAGCGAGAGACGATCGGTGCAGGATCACATCAAAGACCGATACCTCTCCATAAGGAGGAGCAACCATGCGCCACGTGAGGCACGATGGAAGCATGGAGATGGAACATCCTGATAATTTCTCATAATCTTTCATATTGTTTCATATAGTTAGAATCGATACCTGTTACAAGGTAAGTACGCATGCTGATGCTGAAGGAGTCGAAAATTGATCAGGGAGCATACGTCGATCCGTCCTCCTCCATACTGGGAGACGTGACCATAGGCCGGGGGGTCTACATAGCTCCCAACTCATCGATCCGCGCGGATGAGCCCGGTTCAAAGATAGTTATCGAGGATGAGTGCAACATTCAGGACAATGTCATCGTCCATGCATTGAGCGGCTCCACCGTGCATATCGGCGCCGGCAGCACTCTCGCCCATGGCTGCATCGTCCACGGGCCGTGCACGATCGGGAAGGGTTGCTTCATCGGCTTTGGATCGATAGCTTTCGATTGCATCCTGATGGATGGCTGCGTGGTCCTGCACCGTGCACTGGTCATCAACACGAACGTTCCCCGCTCCCGCCTCGTCTGCAATGGTGCCATCCTCGATGGCGCTCCGGCGGGGGAGGATCTTCCAGAAGTACCGGTGCACTATCGTCGGTTCGCCGAGTCCGTGCGGGAGATGAACATCGAGCTCGCATCCATGTACCGAAGATCAAGAGCGGATGATTTGAACCGGTTATTCGGTGGAGAGCATCAAAGAAATTAAGCGATATGACAGAGGTGAGGGAGCGCCTTGAAGGATCTTACCCAATGGATACTGAGCATAGATAGAAGGCTGGACGTCATGAGGGCATTGGAAGGAGTAGGGCCGTTCAGTGCGACGGAGATATCCCAGCGAACCGGGCGCTCCATTCAGAACGTCAGTCGTGCAATCCATGAGCTCGAGGAGAAAGGCCTGTTGAAGTGCCTGACCCCGGAGAAACAGACCTGGAAACGGTACATATTGACGGAGAAGGGAAAGGCTGTGCTATCAGATCTCAGAAATGAGGAGATAGTCCAATGAAGAACAGGGTACATAGGTTAGTTCGCACCAGAGAGAAAGTGATATCATGAAACGAAAAATCCCCCGATGCATGAGCACCCAACATCCGGACAACGTAAACGCTCCATTCTTCTCCGAGAGCTCGGAGCTGGGAGGCGAGGACGAGATCCAGGAGGCCTACTATGTGTTCTCGCACCTTGACTGCGAGGAGCAGATGTGGGACTGTGAGGGGAAGGAGGTGGACAACTATGTCATCAAGAAGCTGCTGTCGAAGTACGACTGGTACTTCCGGGACAAGCAGCTGGGGAAGGACGTCTTCCTCACCCTGAGGGTCCCCAACCCCAGCGTGGAGAAGGACGACGCCAAGATCCTCCTGGAGACGCTGGAGTCCATACCTCGATCGTTCGATACCGCCAAGCTGTTCTACCAGAACGAGGTCCCTCCGATCTTCGAGGTCATCCTCCCCATGACCGCCTCCGCCGCCTCCCTGGACCGCGTGTACCACTACTACAAGGACTTCGTGGTGGGGAAGCAGCACATGACCTTCAGCAAGGACAGCGTAGAGCTCTCCAAGTGGATAGGCACCTTCGAACCCGACGAGATCAATGTCATACCTCTCTTCGAGGATTTGGAGCACATGCTGGACGCGCACCACATCACCCGCAAGTACATGCAGGACAAGGACCTGGAGTACCAGAGGGTGTTCCTGGCACGGTCGGACCCGGCCATGAACTATGGCCAGGCGGGCGCCATCCTCATGAACAAGGCCGCGCTGTACAACCTCCAGCTCCTGGAGGAGGAGACAGGGGTAAGCATTCAGCCGATCATCGGGGTGGGCTCCGCCCCCTTCCGCGGAAATCTCAAGCCTACCAACGTGGAGGCCCTCATGAAGGAGTACCCCTCCGTGCAGACGTTCACGGTACAGTCCGCCTTCAAGTACGATTACTCCCACGACGAGGTTCGCAGCGGGATCCAGAGGATCAACGAGGGGACACGCTCTCCGGCCGTCGAAGTAGACGTGGGGAGGTGCAAGGATATCGTCGAGAGGTGTGCCAACTCCTACCGGGAGCAGATCATAAAGCTCGCACCATTGGTCAACGAGGCCGCCAACTATGTGCCGGCACGCCGCAAGAGGAAGCTGCACATCGGTCTGTTCGGGTACTCCCGCAGCCTCGAGGGCATCAAGCTGCCGCGGGCCATCAGCTTCTGCTGTGCCTTCTACTCCCTGGGCATACCGCCCGAGGTCCTGGGCCTGGACGCCCTGGACGACACCGACCTGGATTACCTGCGGCAGCTCAGCCCCCACTTCGATGACAACATGCGCGACGCCCTGCGGTACATGAACCCCGATTCCATGAAGATGCTGCCCCTCAAGGTGCGCATGGCCGTGGACAATCTGGAGATCGATTACGAGGTGGACGAGATGCACCGCCAGATAACCTCGCAGATCATGAACAACCTCAAGAACAGCACGGGCAAGGGCATGGGAGAGTTCGTGCTCCGGGCCGCCCATCTCCGTGGGTTCCTGGGATGAGGGCATGACCATGGCAGGCGCTCCCTCCCTCGAACTTCCTCCGATGCTGTCGATCGACCAAAACCTACATCATTCCCTGAGGAGGTCCTGAGCGCATGTCCCACAGGGTGACCTTCTTTCCGGGCGGGATGATGACCGAGGTCGAGGATGGGGAAACGGTCCTGGACGCCGCGGTGGCGATGGGCGCGCAGATCAACAGCGTATGTGGGGGGAAGGGGACCTGCAACAAGTGCCTGGTCATAGTGGACGGTCCCAGCGAATCGGAGTTGGGCAAGCTCAGCAGGGAGGAGTACGATCTGGGGTACCGTCTTGCCTGCCAGACCAAGATAAGGGGCGAGGTGTCGGTGTTCATCCCCGAGGAATCACAGATCAGCGAGCACCAGATCCTCGCCGCGTACAACGGCCGGGAGGCCGGGGAGCTGACACCCCTCACGGTGTGCCGCCGCCTGGACCTCTCCGACCCCAGCATGGAGGACAACCGCGGCGACCTGGAGAGGGTAATCGACGCCCTGGAGACCCCCTCCCTGGAGGTGCCCCTTACATTGCTGCGGGAGCTGCCCCAGGTACTGCGGGAGGGCGGCTGGCAGCTCTCCCTGATGATGTCCCGATGGGACGAAATCCACAGGCTCATGGCCATCGAGAAAGGGTCCAAGACCCTGGCCAACTACGGCATCGCCGTGGACATCGGCACCACCACGGTGGTGGCGGAGCTGGTGGACCTCAACACCGGGAAGACGGTGGCGCAGGCGTCCGACTACAACCGCCAGCTGGTATGCGGCGAGGACGTGCTGTCCCGAATCGCGTACGCCGAGGAGAAGGGAGTGGGGAGGCTCAACGAGCTGGTGCTAGACACCGTCAACGGGCTCATCACCCAGTTGTGCGCGGAGAGGGACAAGAGGAGGCGCTTCCACTCCGGGACCTGCGACACCGACATCGCCTCCATCGCCGTGGGGGGCAACACCGCCATGGTGCACATGCTGCTGGGCCTGGACCCCACGAGCATCCGCTACGCTCCATACATATCCACCACCAACGTGCCGCCTGTCCTGCCTGCATCGGACATCGGCATCCGCTCCCTTCCCGGAGCTCCGCTGTACTGCGTGCCCGGCCGAGCGTCCTACGTGGGCGGTGACATCACCGCGGACATACTGCTCTCGGGCATGCACCTCCGGGACGAGCTGTCCCTCCTGATCGACGTGGGCACCAACGGCGAGGTGGTGCTGGGGAACAAGGAGTGGATGGTGGGATGCTCCACCTCCGCGGGGCCGGCCTTCGAGGGCGGGGAGGTCTCCTGCGGCATGCGCGCCATGGGCGGGGCCATAGACACTATCAAGATAACAGAGACGGACATCGACATCACCATCATAGGGAAGAAGCGCCCACGGGGAATATGCGGCTCGGGCCTCATCGACCTCATCGCCCAGATGTTCCTGCGAGGGTACATCGATAAGAAGGGGAGGATCGAGACCGCCGCTTCGGAGAGGGTGCGGTCCTCCGGACGGGGCATGGAGTTCGTCGTCCACCATGAGGCGGGAAAGAGGGACATCGCCGTAAGCGACGATGACATCGCCAACGTCATCCGAACAAAAGCGGCCATCTACGCCGGGTGTTCCGTGCTTCTTCAGAGCGTGGACAAGGCCTTTAGCGACGTTGACCGGCTGTACATCGCCGGCGGCTTCGGTCAGCACATCGACATCGACAACGCCCAGGTCATCGGCCTCCTTCCGGACGTGCCGCGCGATCGCTTCCAGTTCCTAGGCAACGCCTCCCTGGGAGGCTCCAAGCTGTGCCTCCTCTCCGAGAGGATGAGGGCCGAGGCCCTGGACATATACCGCGCCACGACCTACGTGGACCTGTCCTCCTCGCAAGCGTTCTTCGACCAGTACTCCTCAGCGCTGTTCCTGCCACACACCGATATGGACCTGTTCCCCGAGGTGCGGAAGAGGATCGAGGCCGCCCGGGGGCTGCAAGTAAGGGATTAGACCGTTAGGTCCATCACGCGCCATTTTCTTACATTCTTCAGGTCAATTTAGCATCGTTGATTCCAATATTAATCTGAAGAGTAAAAGGATTGAAATATCGTTCAAAGGTCCACAAAACATAGTATAATCAAAATCGAGAAAAGGTGTCATCCATGTCCCCTCACACATCCCCTTTTAACTCCATCATCGTCATGGCCAAGCAGATCCTGGAATCCGGCCGCACCGGTCCCAAATCCTCCAAGGAAGAGGCGGAGAGGGCCGTAAAGGAGATCATCGGCGCTGCCGACCAGGCGTTCACGTCGGAGCATGAGGCGAGCTACTGGGGCTACCTCAAAGCGACCCTGAACGAATATGTCCGCTCCCGCGGTCTGGAGGAGCGCTTCGTGATCAAGGGCTCCCCCTTCAACTATCACGGCGCGGTGGGGGCCAGCTGCTCCGCGGTCATGCTCAGGAAGGACTTCTACAGGGGCGAGGCCCGCGTGGAGCCGGAGATGTTCCTTGAGGTCGGCATGGTTCGCGACCGGCAGGGGAACCTGAGCCCAGGTGTGTGCTGCGGCTTCCACTACCTTTCCTCTCCCGAGGGCGACCGCAGCCAGTTCGTGCAGGGCGTGCTCGAGGACCAGAGGACCAAGTCCATGGCCTGGGCGCTGTCCAGTAACGGCTTCCTCAACCCCTCCTTCCGCTCCCACGGCGGGGAATACCACTGGGGCATGGACGCCACCCTGACCAAGGTATGGCCGGAGGGCAGCATCACTCCTGAGATCAAGGAGAGGATCTTCCAGGCCTTGGACGAGCTGCTCCCCCTGTTCCAGCGGATCGTATCCCTCGCGTAAAGGTGCCATCCTCCGCCTCACAGAAACTTTATCTAAGCTCGGTATATTGAAAGAGCGTGGCCTGGAACTGCGCTCCCACCGTTATCGGATCCCTTCCCTGCACCGATCCAGCGAAAGCCGTGGACCTCGTCCTGGAGAAGCTCGTCACCGTGCCCACGTGGCCCCAGCTTCCGCAGGTGGGGTTCCAGGAGAACATGTACGTCCAGTTCATGAGCGGGCTGCCCGGCGTGCAGGTGGACAATGACAAGAAGAAGATCCGGGTGAACCTTGCGGACTACGATCCCGAGGCCATCTACACCAAGATCCTGGAGGACAACGTGGACCTGTTCGCGTTCCCCCAGTACGGCTTCTCCGGCTTCCATGAGTTCATGTCCCGGGAGCTGCCGTCATCGGCGCGTGCGGTCAAAGGACAGATCACTGGACCAGTGTCCCTGGGCCTACAGGTAACGGACCTGGACGACAAGCCGGTAATCTACGACGAGGCGTACGCGGAGATTATACGCAAGAGCCTGAACCTCATGGCCAGATGGCAGGAGAGGGAGCTGCGCAGGAAGTGCCCGGAGACCATCCTGTTCATAGATGAGCCGTACCTCTCGATCATCGGCACGCCCTTCGCCTCCGTCTCGCAGGCGGACGTGACCTCGTGGATAGCGGAGGTCACCACCGGCCTGGAGGGGATGACGGGCATCCACTGCTGCGCCAATACCGACTGGCCGTTCGTGATGAGCATGGGCATCGACGTCCTGTCGTTCGACGCCTACGATTACGGCTACACCATATCCCTCTACCCGGAGGAGGTGGACCGTTTCCTCCAGAACGGTGGGAGCCTCGCCTGGGGCATCGTGCCCAACCATGAGGAGCCGTTCCTCCAGGAGAACGCGTCATCATTGGCAGATAAGGTCGAGGAGCTCATGACATCCCTGGTCAACAAGGGGTTGGACCGCGAGATGCTCCTGCGGCAGTCGCTGCTCACGCCGCAGTGCGGTCTGGGCGGCCTTGACGCCGAGGTCGGAGCGAAGGTCCTGGACCTGTTGGTGGAGACATCGGCGGAGCTTCGGACACGGCACTCCCTGGAGTGACATGACGTTCATCATCGCCGTGGCAGGAAAGGGAGGGGTCGGCAAATCGACCCTATCTGCCCTTATGGTGCAGGAGCTCGCCGCGCGAACCGGGAAAGTAATACTGGCCGTGGACGCCGATCCCAACTCCAACCTGGGCGAGAAGCTTGGGATCACTGTGGAGAGGACCATCGGCGACCTTCGCGAGGAACTGGTAAGGCGGTCCGAGGACGTAACAGGCTCCAAGCACCAGGAGGCGATGTACCAGCTTCGGCTGGCGATGGAGGAAGGTACGGACTTCGACCTGGTGACCATGGGCCGCTCCGAGGGCCGAGGCTGCTACTGCTACGTGAACAACCTCCTGCGCACCTTCCTCGACGAGATCATGAGCCAGTACGGTCACGTGGTGATAGATAACGAGGCAGGGATGGAGCACCTCTCCCGGAGGACATGCCAGCGCATGGACGTCCTCATGGTGGTATCGGACGCCACCAAGATGGGACTGGAGACCGCCTCCCGGATACTGTCCTTATCCAAGGACATGGAGATCGACATCGGGAAGAGCGTTCTGATCATCAACCGCATCCGCGGGGAGCTACCGGCGAAGGTCAAGGACGTCGTTCCGCCAGGCTTCTCCAAGACGTTCCTATTGCCGCACGACGCTGCCTTGGAGGAACTGGCCATGGGCAGTTCGCAGCTCACGTCGCTCCCCCAGGACAGCATGCTGCGGGAAGCGGTGCAGCGTCTCATCTCTGAGCTGAAGTGATCCAGGCAGTGATGTGTTCGTCCTGGCTTTGTATGCCTACATTACCAGCACAGCGCCGTCCAGCTAGCGGATCGTGGCGTTGATCACCATCCAAAGGGCTACCACCCGTGCTGTAAGAGATCAGCCTTCATCGTCGAATGGCTATCATTCTTCGGCCCATGACCTTAGATGAGGGCGGGACGATAATCACACCTCTTCTCAGACCTTACTGCGATTTCAGCAGCTTGGGGATGCCGGACGATTCCTTCGGACCGACGATGACCTTGAGGCCGGTGGCCTCCTGCAGCTTCCCGGACATGCGGGAAAGCATACCGGGGATTATGAGCACGCCCTTCTCGCTCTTGGCCATGGTCTCGGTGGACCTCAGCGCCTCGGCCACGCTCTCTGCGGTAAGCTTACCGGCGGAGAACGCGGTCAGCACGGACAGTCCTTCGGTATCCACCACCAGCAACCAGGCGGGCATGCGGCTCTTCTCGATGTCCCCGGCCACGGTGAAGTACGTCAGGGAGAAGTTCACCGTGAACAGGATGGGCGCGTCCTTCCCCGGATTGTTGATGGGGTACAGTCCGGCCTTGACCTGTATCGGCACCTGGGGATCGGTGTAGATGTTCTGCCGGATCACGAACAGGGGCAACGCATGCGCCGGGTCCAGGTCCTCCATGAGCACGATGCCGCCGTACTTCATGGTGGAAATAAGCGCCATGGCCAGGCCCCGCTCCCTCCCGATGACGTTCGTCAGTATGGGATAGCCTAGCCCGCGGAACGTCTTCTTGATGGAGTTCTTGCGGACGATGGTGTTCCTCTCCAGCGTCTCCTGCAGATTCTCCGCGCCCAGGTCCAGGACCAGGTCCTCGACCCCTGCGGCCTTGACCTTCTCCACCAGGTCCGCAAGCCCGTTGAGGTCGTCGTGCCTCACGGCTAGAGGATACTTCAGCTCCTTGGCGGCCGCGGCCATCCCCTCGATATTGTCGGTCGTGGCGGCGTAGATGAGGGGTCGGGAGAGGTTCGTGGCCGATGCCGCGGCGCGAATGGCCTCAGGATCGTGGGACATGAGGATCAGCGGCAGGGCGCTCTCGCGCGATACCCGCTTGACGACCTCTGCGAACTTCACCGGATCATGGGAATCGTTGCGGACCGCCAGCATGTCCAGGGACAGCATCTGCCCCACCCTCTCGAACCTGAGGTCCGCAGCCTTGCGGAGCTTGGCCACGATATCCTTCTCGGAGGCCTGGTCGGAGATGGTTATGGCATACCGGGTGGCATGGAAGAACTTCTTGTCATGGCGGTACAGCTCGGTCTCATCGCCGATCTCCACCTTTCTCTCACCCGCTCCGATGGTTATGAGCCGTATGGGCGGAGCGGAGGACGCCTCCAGCTTGGCCTTTGCTTCTTCAGTCACGTAGGGGCAGTCGGCCAGCTTGGCCTTGGAACTGGCTAGCTGCATGGCGAAGGCCAGGCACGTGGGGAAGTTGCACTTTCCGCAGTTCTTCTTGGGCAGGAGCTTGAAGATCTCAATGGCCGTGGCCATGTTACTCACCCCTCAGATCGTTGATGGCATCCTTCAGAACCACTGCTGCCAGGGGGCTGCGCATGATGAGCAGGTCCGCGCCTGAGAGCAGCGCGGCCAGGCCGGTCGCCGCCTCCCACCACTTCCCTCTCTCCACCACGTCGCCCCAGGCGGCGTTCTCCTCGGAGGCCTCCCGGGCCTCCCAGGCCGAGGTCACGTCGCACAGCATGGGCACCTGCAGCATGCGGTCGCCCATGAGGGCGGCCATACGTATCCTCTCGTTGACCGAGTACGAGTACTCCAAGCCCATGCCCAGGCCGGCCATCAGGGGGTCCATCACGATGTTCTCGGCCTTGACCCCGAAGTCGCTCAGCAGGATGTTGATCTGCTTGGCGAGGTTAATGTCCAGGTTCGAGTACGCTATGAGGGCGTGGTGGTTGGACATGGCGGCCGCGGAGATGGTCTTGTAGGCGTTCTCCTCCGCTTGGCCCAGGAGCAAGCGCACCTGGGCGCAGGCGTTGCTCACCGCCTCCATGGTCCTGGCGTCCTTCTCCTCGTGCCCGCAGCCGTAGACGATGACGGGAACGTCCACGGCCGCCAGTACCTTGAGGACGGTCTGGGCCGCGTCCTCCGGTGACGAGTCCTTCCCTTCGGGGTTGGTGGAGCGCAGCCGCAGGCACACCAGGTCCGCGCCGAACTCGTCCACCCACTTCCTGGCCCATGCGGCCGGATCGTTGATGACATCGCCGAACGGGCGGACCGCCACCTCTATGAGGTCGGTGGTATCGTCGACGACCTCTCCGGCGATGAGCTGCCTGTTCCCCAGACCCTCGTACGATAGGAAGGGCATTCCGGTCTCCCCGCCGATGGACAATACCTTTCTCTCTCCACTATCGGCGGTGGACGCACCCAGCGTCACCGTTCCGACCTTACCTGACCATTTCTCCTTGGGGACCGGCACTTCTACCATAGGGACCATTCCTTCTTCATGATATGAGCGGGGGCATCCTCAGCGCGGGGTGATCGACCTTGGCCATCCATTCTGTGAGGCCATCGGCCTCGGTGGTGACGGTCTCGTCGGCGATCTTGTCCACGAAGCCTGGTTCCCCAAGCTCCTCGGCCCTCTTCTGCAGGCGATCGCGCAGCGTCTCCTTCAGCTCGCGGGGCATCCATGCTATGCGCAGGAAGCCTCCGTCGGCGGGGATGAACTTTCGACTGGTAATATATTTTCTCCCCACGCCGATGAACCCCGGGGTCTGATGCCCCCCGCCCACGGAACCGGCGAGGGAGGAGAACTTCATACCTATGGGCGTCATGCCCAGGTACTCGCGGTTCACGACGATCACGCCCTGCATGTCCGCGGTCATGGCCACGATGACCTCGAAGCACCCGCACGAGGTCATGGGGTCTTCCATCATGGTGTAGGCGTTGAACCTCTCCACCTTGTGATGGGAGTTCTCGTACACCGCCTCGTTGACGCCCTTCCACTGACCCTTCACCGGGTCTATGCACTCGCCTTTGACGACGGCCCGGTTAGGGCCGTGGGGATCGATCTCCACCGCCGCCTGGGCGTCCAGCCAGTTCACCGCCCCGCACAGCCCCAGGCGCTCGGGGGTGACGATGCACACGTGATCGGGAGCAAAGGAAGCACAGAGCAGGCATGTAAAGTAAGTGTCCACCTTCTCGTCGGTGAGGTCGGCCATGCGTCCATCGCGCTTCGCATATACATCGAGCGCCTCCGGAAGACGCTTCCGTACCTCGTCCTCGTCGGTGACGATGGTCACCTGCACCCGGGACACGATGTTCCCGAACTCCTCCTTGAGCTTGGTGATGAGGATGTCCCCGAAGTGCTTGAACCTCAATCCGGCGGCAACGGAACGCTTGCTGAGGCGAACCCACAGCACGTTCCTCTGCCCGGTGTGCCACGCCCCCTCGGCGTAGTTGACGAACAGGTGGATGCGCCTCTCCAGCACGCCCTCGAAGTCCTCCTGCATCTTCTTGCCGTACACGTCCACGAGGATGGCCAGCATGGTCCTGCCGCCCTCCGGCAAGGAGTCGACGTCGGGACCGATGACCGTGATCTTGCCGTCCTCCACGTCCTCCTCGTCGCGCATCCGCAGGAGCTCGAAGGTCAGCGTCTTGGCCGCGCCCCCCGCCTCGACATAGGTGTCCGGCCTGCGCACCACCTCACCCTCGAACGCGGGACCGTAGGCCACGGGAATGTCCACCGGGGCCAGTCGGACCTTGATGCCCCTAGCCTCTATGGCCTCCTGCACCATCTTGTCCAGTTCCTTGACGTGGATGAGCTTCTCGGGCACGCCCTCCACCGGCTGGTCGGTGACGATGGTGGCACCATTGAGCACCGCGGCCATGGCCGCGCCCGCGAGGACGGGATCCAACGAACCATACTCCAGGACAACGATCTTGGGCCGCTTCGCCAGATAGGAGGCGATGCCCTCGCGATCGCCTCTCTGGATGCCGCCGAAGGACAGGCCGGCGCGGATGGCGAAGTTGAGCGCGTGCACGATCTGTGTGCCCGTGCCTACAGGGTAAAGTCGGAAGCGCTCCCCCACCTGCGTGCCGCTGGCCAGCAGTTGCTCGATGACATCACCGCAGGCGAGGATGATCAGCCCCTTGGACTGCAGGTCCCGGACGGTGCGGGCGAGCGCATCGGCATCAGGGCTCCTGCCCACGATCACGGCCGCCCCGGGGATGGTGTCGTCCACGAAGGCGAAGCCCAGCTCCCTTATGATACGATCCGGCAGGAAGCCAGAATAGGGGGTGCCGTCGTACGGTTCAGGATTGTTAACGTACTTCACGGCCTCGATTATCTCCGCCGCCACCATGGTGGCCTCCCCCGCGGCCAGGGCGTTGGCGATGTCCACGGTCCCGCTGACCTTCTCCTTATACGATGTCACTATCGGCAGGAGCTTTCCCAGCGTGCTCGTGTCCCGCCCGTCCCAGGCGAATATGGCCGGCAGCTCGTAGCAGGTCTCCGGGAACTCCACCGCCCGGTCCTCCCCGAACCTCGTTATGGCCTCCCGTACCATCGTTTCCGCCAGGTCGAGTGCGAGGCGCGAGCCTTCGATAGCCAGTGCGAATACGTCTTGGTTGGGAATGGTGGTGTCGGTGCTCAAGGTCCTTCCTGCCTGATCTCTCGGTCACATGCGCTCAGGCCGCGTTCTTCACGGTCGCATGTGCCATGGGAGCACATTCACATCCCTCCAGGCCTCTTGAACCCTTCGCCTGCAACCCCGGACCGCGGCTATAGGACGATGTTCTCGATCTCGTCCACGAAGTACCGTCCCTTCTGGAGGGCCAGGACCTCCTCAAGCGAGGAGCGCAGCTTGCCCTCCTCCACGGTGCTCTTGCTGACATCGGCGATGATGTCCAACGTCATGGACTCATAGAACACCAGGACCTCGCTCTGCAGCGATACCATGTTAATGTTATGCCTTCCCAAAGTATCGGCCACCCGGGCGATGGCGCCCGGCTTGTCCGGTATGACCAGGGAGAGGCGCACCAGCTCGGCCTCCGGCTCCAGGAACGTGATCGAGAGGACGTACGACTCCATATCTCCCACGAACATCAGAGGCTGCCCGTCCTTCAGGTCTTTTATCTCGTCTAGGAACTCCTGGGGCACCTCGAACTCATCATGGGCGATGATGGTGGCGGTCTTGTGCTTCCTCTTTATGGGCTTAGTCTTGACGGTCTTGGAGCCGGCGGCAGCGCCCTTGTTATAACGGTCCGCGATGTGCGAGACCTCGATGTCGATGGTATCCACCAGGTCCACGGCCGAGGTCCTCGCCTTCTTCAGTGAATCGAACTCGGCCTTCAGCTCGCTGGGCTCCCCGTAGTACGAGAGGTCGGCGAGCATCTTCCAGGTCATGGACACGCCGGAGATGTTGCTTAGTGATACAGAGTTGAGGATGTCCACGTTACGGTCCGCCAGGAAGTTCGAGGCCTGAGCGCATGCGCCCGGCTTGTCGATCATCTGGATGGTGAGCTGGCACAGCTGCCGGTAGTTTTCCGGCCCGAACGTGGAGAGCACCAGTTCGTAGGATGTAGATCCGTTGTAGTCATACCGGAACATGGCGCTGAAGACCTGGCTTCCGTTCACCAATCCCAGTGCCTGCCCCAGTTCCTCGTTGATCTTGATCTTGTTCCCGTGCAACCTTCCGAACTGCCAGAGTCTCATGAGCTGACCGGGACGCCAAATATCATCGACATTGATAAAGATTGGCAATCGGGTACGAACATTATCGGCAACCTTCTTTCCTGCTCCGGTTCCCCTTATGTAAGATCCGATGGTTCCATCCATTTCGGACCCTCTTCCCTATCGTCATCACATAGACGGCCCAGGGTCTCAAGCTTCGCAGCACGATATCGAAGTCGTACCTGCCTTTCTGTCCATACAATTCACACTAGTGAGAGTAGTGACCGAGACCACCTTGTGTCCTCAGGGCACCTCCCCAGAACGATTACCAACCTCCAGAAGTACTTGGATGTTTAATCCAATCAATAAAGGCACGAGCAATCGGTATATATCCCCCTTCTCTTTGACGCCCATATTGGATGTATAATCCAACTGGTCCGATTTGGACCAGAGATCGGTTCGAGAGGATCTGTATGATTGATGAAAAGGTAGTGGAAACTAGGGTTCGGATCGTGGAAACAACAGCGGGTCCTGAGGCATTGGGAGCTTTGCTCCTAGGCTGGCTCGCGGTCCTCCTGTCCCTGAGCTCATTGCAGATATATCCGCTTGGCGGAATGGTGCTGGCGATGGTATTCTTCTCCGGCTTCGGGTTCATCCTCGTGGCGTACATGGGCTGGAAGAGAGGTGAGCTGTTCACGCTCTTCGCCTTCGGAGCGATAGGTGTGTTCGCATGGGCCTTCTCAGCTCTGATGATGATGCCCAGAGTGGGACTTTCCGACATGCCCACGGCGAACGAGCTCGGTACGTTCATGCTGATGTTCGCTATCATTGTGCTATCTCTCGGTGTGATCACCCTGAAGCACCCCTGCCGGCTGCTGACGATCACCATATTCTTCGCATCGGTCATGTTCCTCCTCGTGGGGCTGCAGGTCCTGACCGGCAGCGAGTTCTTGGCGACCGTATCCGGATGGTGGGGTCTTCTCGTAGGCGCCATGGCTATCTATCTGGGTTGCGCAATAACCTTGAACACCACCTTTGGGAAGATGGTCGCACCTATAATGATCAAAATCCCCCCAGAGGCGAGGTCGGAGGCCGAGACCTCGGAAGCGTTATGAGAAAATGCGGGTCCCACCCGCTCTCTTTTTTCCTTTTCTGGAGTTAAGGATCGTTTTGGGACAGTTAGGTTCACAAGGCCCTTTAGGACAGCTAAACGTCCACTTGGACATGTCACATTTTCAAGGCAATGGCAACATCGAGCTGTGCTCAGACCACCTTGACGAACACGATCCCATGGCTCAGCAGATTGGCCTCCATGAGAACGACGGACTCCAGGACCATCTGCTCCCCCAATATGTCGGTGCAGACCGCGTCCCCGTCCCTCATGACGATCCTGGTGACGTCCCTCATGATCTCCCTGACCTTTCCGCCCTCCTCCAGGAACACCGTGGACTCGCACATGTACCGGGCATCGGTCCCAGGACTATAAAGAACGTGCTTCACAGCCGGTGCTGGGTGTGCCTGCTCTGGCGACAGGGGCCGCGGGGCTTGGCCTCATGGAAAGTGTATCTCGTAGGCACGCGGCGGGTGGCGCCCATGGTGAGGGGGCAGGACACGCACTTGAACCCTAACGTGACGGTGCCTCCATAGATGGTCTCGTTCTTTACCCTGCGCAGGCGGGAGTTACACACCGGGCAGCGGCCTCCCTTGATCTTGATGCCCGTGTCCCTGGTGGCGATCTCCACCCGCACCAGCCCGGACTGCAGGGCGATCTTGCGCACTCGTTCCTCGGTCACCGTGTACTCATCGTTGATGTACCTGAGCTTCTCACGGACGAAATCGGTGAACAGGCGCTGCGAGGCAATGGGCCCGTGCTCCCGCAGGACGTCGCAAATAGCTATCGCTATCACTTCTGCCGGCGGAAGGCGATAGCTCATGGACCCACAATACGCCAATGGGCGTAATAGCCTTTTTCCTAGCCTCTAGCACCGTGCGGGTGTGGAACACCTTATCTGCACGCGTTCCCGCGATTGATCAAGGCTTCCGCAGTCCTACCATTATCTCGCGAGCGACTTCCCTCGCCTTATCCAACGCGTCATCGGCCAGGGGGCCCCACATGCCCACCACCGCAAAGTGCAGAAGCTGGGGATGGAAGTTGATCCCCCGCTCCTCCCCTGCGTTCCGGATGGTAGTGGCCGCGTTCTTCCCGACGTCGATGCTCTCAAGCTGCTTCCTCCTCCTCTCCGCATCCTTGGACAGCGGCCCCAGGGTGTCGAAAGCGATGACCTCCTTGCCCCTCCACACCTCCGCGTTCAGGCCCTCCACGAACACCTTGGTGGGCTTGGTCATCTTCCCTCCCCGGGTGGGGGAGCCGATGAACAGCACGTCACCAGTGACCTCTGCCGGTGCCCGGTCCTTGACCGAGAAGATCTCCACGTCCAAACCTCCATCCTTCAGCACCTCAGCGATGGCCTCGGCCACCTGCCTAGTGTTCCCGTTAACGCTGTCATAGGCCACCATCCCCTTCATCCTCGGTCCTCCTCACCGCCGCCATGGCGGAAACGCATCAGCATTCTCTCTGACGGTATTCATTCTTTCCCTGGGCCGTTCCATGGGACCGTTCCTCGACCGGCCAAGGGAAAGGTATGATAAACCGCTGGTGCGAATTGATAGGCGGTGCAGTAATGAGGACGGCCAAGGTGATCATCATGGGCGCGGCGGGGAGGGACTTCCATAACTTCAACACCTACTTCCGGGACGACCCCTGCTATGAGGTTGTGGCCTTCACCGCCGCGCAGATACCGGACATCGAGGGGCGGTGCTATCCAGCGCAGCTCGCCGGGGAGCGCTACCCTGAGGGCATTCCCATCCTGTCGGAGGACGAACTTCCCGAGCTAATACGCAAGCGAGGGGTGGAGCAGGTCGTCCTCGCGTACTCCGACCTGTCGTACGATGAGGTGATGCACAAGGCCTCCCTGGTCCTGGCCACCGGCGCCGATCTCCGTCTCATGGGTAACGAGCGTATCGTCCTGCGCTCCGTCGTTCCGGTGGTGAGCGTGTGCGCGGTGCGCACCGGTTCGGGAAAGAGCCCCACCACCAGAAAGATCTGTAGGATCTTGCGCTCCAAGGGCCTGAAGGTCGTGGCCATACGGCATCCCATGCCCTACGGCGACCTGTGTCAGCAAATATCACAGAGATTTGCATCCTACGAGGACCTGGACCGCCACGAGACCACCATCGAGGAGAGGGAGGAGTACGAGCCTCTGATCGACGACGGAATAATCGTTTACGCCGGGGTCGACTACGAGCGCATCCTACGGGAGGCGGAGAAGGAGGCCGATGTCATCGTGTGGGACGGGGGGAACAACGACACACCGTTCTACCGCAGCGACCTGAAGATCGTCATCGCCGACCCCCACCGTCCAGGCCACGAGGTCTCCTACTATCCAGGCGAGGTCAACGTGCGCATGGCCGACCTGATAATCATCAACAAGGTGCAGACGGCCGACAGGAAGAACATACTCACCGTCAAGGAGAACTGCAAGCGCCTCAACCCCGGAGCGAGGATCATGGAGGCGGCGTCCACCATAAGCGTCGATCGCCCGGAGGAGGTGCGGGGGAAGCGTGCCCTGGTGGTGGAGGACGGTCCCACGGTAACGCACGGCGGGATGTCCTTCGGCGCTGGTCTAATCGCCGCGGAGGACCAGGGAGCGATCATCGTGGACCCCCGGCCGACGGCGGTGGGCTCCATCGCCGAGACCTTCGAGAAGTACCCGCACCTCACCAGGGTACTACCGGCCATGGGGTACACGCCCGAGCAGGTCAGGGAGCTGGAGGAGACCATCAACAGCACGGACTGCGACGTCGTGGTCACGGGCACGCCCATCGACCTTCGCCGGGTGCTCACGGTGAACAAGCCCCTGGTGCGCGCCAGGTACGAGATCGCGGAAATAGGGAGGCCGGACCTCGAAGAGATACTGGACGATTGGCTGAGACGAGCACGCCAGGACCACGTGCCGTACTGAATCAGGTGTCGATGCGGTAACGTCCCGGGGGCACCCTGATCTCGAACCGCACGCCGTTGACGCCGGTCTCCGCGATCTCCATGCCCGTAATCGCCAGGATCTCTCGTGTAAGGAAGAGACCGAGCCCGGTGTTGGAGCCAAAGCCGCGCTTGAAGATCAGCTCCTTGTTCTCTGCCGGCACTCCTACCCCGTCATCGGTGTACTCGATGACCAGGGTGCTGCCGTCCATCATGCGGTTCAGGGACAGCGTGGTGACGTCCCTGCCATGCCTCAAGGAATTGTCCACGAGGTTGTACAGCACCTTCTCGATCATGGCGTCCGCGTACACGCGGATGCCGTCGATGTTGGACTCCACCTTCACGTCGCCGACGCTGTTCTGCGCCACGGCGTGGGAAAAAAGGTCTCTAAGGGAGAACCACCCCGGGGCGGCGATGCCCACCTTCTCATACTCTCGCGCGAACAGGATGAGCTGGTTGGCCGAGGCACATACCTGCCTAAGCCTCGTCAGGTACTCGTCCAACTGCGCGCGGTCCTTGGTCTCGCGTGCTAGGATGGTGTAACCCTCGATGGCCGTCAGCTTGTTCCCCAGGTCATGGCGGGTGATGCTGGATAGGATGCTCAGGCGGGCGTTGGCGGTGCGCAGCTCCTCCTCCATGAGCTTCCGGTCGGTTATGTCCCTCAGCATGATGATCCGCGCCAGGTCCTGTCCCTGCACGCTGACCGGCATTATGGACGCCTCGTAGCTGGTGACCTTCTCCCCGTTCAATGTGATGTCGCCCTTGTTCTCCCGCCTCGAGATCATGTCCTCCAGCTGCTGCCCGAACGGCAACGCCTCCGAGAGAGGGGACCCTATGGCCTTGCCCTCCTTTCCCACAAGCAGCTTGGCGGTGATGCTGTTATAGTCGATGAGCCTGTCGTCCGTGTCCACCACCACCAGGGCGTCGGACATGTTATCGATGACCTCCTCCCGGGCCACCGGCTTCACGTCCAGGATGCGGTAACGGTACAGGCCCCAGAACATGATGGAGCCTGTGAGGACGATGGAAAACGGGGACAGGTCGATATTGCTCGACAGATTGGTGCTCATGCTGTCCAGCATGTCCACGGTGAACGGGGGCAGGAACGCCAGGAGGATCACCAGCCCCTGGATGCGGTACAGGCGGTCGCCCCTGCGGATGGAGTCTATCAGCAGGATGGCGGCGATCAACAGAAGGACGTTGGAGTAGTAGATGTAGGGGGTGTACATCACCCCGCCGCTGTAGCTCAGGGTGAACGGCCCTGTGCCCTGGATGACGGGGTCATAGAAGAACAGGTCGTGCCACTGCGCGGTCATGGCCAGCAGAACCGAGATGACCGGTATGACGCTCAGCAGGACGATCAGCGGAAGGGACAGCCACGAGCGCCGCCCGCTGTGCGTGGCCAGCATACAGAAGGCCGCCACGCACAGGAAAGGGGTGAACAGGAACTTCAGCTGCAGGATGAGGAACTTCTCGCCCACGTCGGTGAGGCATACGTCCACCACGCCCAGGAGGGACAGCGCCAGTCCGATGACGGCGATGACGGTGAAGTACTTGGTCACCGCGAGGGCCGCGTGCTTCCTGGTGTACACTATCAGGGACGCGGAGATGATCGCCGCCAGAACGGGTATCAGCACGTAGGGTGTGAACGTGAACGCTACAGGAACCCTCTCCCGTCATCGGATTTTCGAGCTAGCTATAAAATCGCACACCTCCACATATCAAATGTGAAAAATGAGAATGTCGGCCGATGACCGTCCACGGAGCATGGATGCGCGTGACCTAACGACGCTCAGGTGGAGAAGCGGTAGCGCCCGTGCGGCACCCGGAGCTCGAAGCGCGCGCCACGGGTACCGCGCTCCACTATGGTGATGCCAGTGATCATGAGTATCTCGCGTATGAGGTACATGCCCAGCCCGGTGTTGGAGCCGAACCCCCTCTCGAATATCCGCTCCTTGTTCTCATCGGGCACTCCCACGCCGTCATCGGTATACTCGATCAGCAGCCCCTCATCGGTCTCGTGGCGCTCCAGCGATATCGACGTGACCTTCTCGCCGTGCCGCAGGGAGTTGTCCAGAAGGTTGTAGAAGACCTTCTCGATCATGGGGTCGGCGAGCACGCTGACGTTTCCCACGGTGGAACGGACCTTCACGTTCTCCATGTTCATGTGGTGCGCCGCTTTGACGAAGAGATCGTCCACGGCGTACCACGTCGGCGGCTTCAGGCCCAGGGACTCCTGCTCCTTGGTCGCCTGGATCATCTCGCTCGCGGACGCGGACACCTGGTCCAGGCGCATCAGGAACTTGTCCGTCTTCTCCGAATCGGAGGCCCGGCGGGCCAGCATGGAGTAGCCGTTGATGGCGGTGAGCTTGTTCTGCAGGTCGTGCCTCGTTATGGTGGAAAGCAGGCCGAGGCGGTAGTTGGCGGTGCGCAGCGCCTCCTCCATGTTCTTGCGGTCGGTTATGTCACGCAGCAGGACGACGTGCGCCACATTCTCGTTCCTGACGGATACGGGCATGATCGACGCCTCGTAGGACCTCGGCTGGGCACCGCTGACGGAGACGTCGCCCTTGCTCTTGCCCAAGGTGATCATGTTCACGATATCGGTGCCGAACGGCAGCATCTCTGTTATGCTGTGCCCGATGGCGTCCCTACCCTGCTGCACCATGAGGTCCCCGGCAATGGTGTTGTAATCGACTATCTTACCGTCAGGGGAGAGCACCAGGTAGGCGTCGGTCATGTGCTCCACGACCTCGCCGCGCGCTATCGGCTTGACGTCCAGGATGCGATAGCGGAACAGGCCCCAGGCGAGGATGGCGCCGGAGATGATGAGCATCAGCTGGGACAGGTCCAAGCTCATCGGCTGCAGGAGGCGGAAGTTGTCGGTGAAGTTGTACACCGCCGGCGGCACGAACGCGAACAGCAGGACCACGGACTGCTTGCGGTAGAGCCTGCTGGCCCCGCGCATGGAATCTATCACCAGGACCACGGAAGCGAAGATCAGGCCCAGGGCGTAGGAGAGGTACACCCAGTACCACGGACCGGTCTCGAACCGCACCATGCTCTCGCCCTCGCCCATGCTTGGAGCGGTGAGGAACAGGTCGTGCAGGTCGCCTGTCTCCGCCAGTACCAGTGTCAGCAGGGGCACCACGCACAGCAGCGCGAACCGCAGGGGGGTGATCCACGAGCCCCGTCCACAGTGGGTCATCATGAGGCAGAACAGGGTCACGCACACGAAGGGCGCGAACAGGAACCTCAGCCGCGTCAGCCACACCTTGCTCTCCATGTCCGTGAAGGAAAGGTTCACCGCCTGCAGCACCGACCACGCGGCGGTGATTATTATCAGGAACTGTAAATATCTAGTCTCGGGAACGTCAGAATACCTGTGGCTGAAGACATATAAGGCGACCGCACCGGCCGCTGCCAGCAGGGGCAGCCAAATGAGGGGCGTGTAGGTCAACAGGGAGGCATCACCGTATTCGCTGACGGACCGAACTACCTTAAAAAAGGTGCACATCTGCAAATCAAACGTGACAATAAGAATTGAGAATCGTCGGCAGCGGCCGAAATGACGATACCTAGCATTTCAATGGAAGCAGGGATGGTGTGGCGTTGGGTGATATCTTGCCATCGATAGCACCGATGCTCATCAACAATCATATTGAAGAGGACCTCAGGCCTGCTCGTGAGCATTCTTACTTGGGACAATAGTGGTAAATATGCAATGTTTTCATTCTAAAGAACGAAATTTATGAGCAGATGGTCGAGCTTCGTGACCGTTCTCTCTTTGCTCGTATCCGTGCTGGTAGCATGCATAGCAACAATGCCACCGGTCTCAGCGGATGAGGTGATGAGCGAAATGGAACACTTCGAGGTGACGGTGGATCATGTTGAGATAACTAGCGCTTCGAGCTATACGGTCAAACTGATCTGGGACCACCCTGCCTCGGGCTATTCCGTTTTCTATCAGGGTCCGAACGGCACTCTGGTCCGCTACGCGGAAGGGGCGACGATCGACGTTTCGGTCGCGGTCATACCTGCCCTGAGCAGTGGGACCTACCAGTTCATAGTGCAAGCGCTGAACGGGACGAGCATCGTGGCGGTAGGAGTGCTCAACCTGGAGATACTGAACATCTATTCGAACTCATCCTATGGCTCGAGCGGCTCGACAGCGAACGGCTCCATCATCAACTCCATGAATTACACGATGGCCGGGAGCGACCTATCGAAGATAACTGGCTACACCGTCTACCGCTCGGTGAACGGTAGCGACTTCCTCCCGTATCTGTGGCTGAGCGAGCCGGCTTTCGAGGTCGTAGAGCCGGGCGGGGAGGGCTCGATGTATCTCTACAGCGTATATGCCAACGCCTCGGGTGTTCAGTACTACATAGGCACGACAGGTGGCGGCATTACAAAGGATCCTGAACCACCCGCCTGGGCTCCCATTCTGCCGGTCATCGCATTCATCGGCATAATCGGTTTTGCCTTCATCTATGATAGATGGTAAGATGAGCATGTGTGAGATTGCTTTCATGGGCGAGCATCGATCTATGAGATAGGATATAGGTATCCGTTCGATCAAGATGAAAAGATTTGGTTAGGCGAGCTGGACGATCCATTTCCATGAAGGAAAAAGGTTAAATGAAGCGACCTGATAAGTGCCCCCAGTCACCGCGGGGGTAACCAAGCCTGGCCAACGGTGCGGGACTTAAGATCCCGTCCTTAGTGGTTCGTGGGTTCAAATCCCTCCCCCCGCACCATCAAGCGTATCCAGCATTCCAACTATTTTTGTCAATCAGAGGGTTTTTGACATCTGGCATCGTTTTTGGCGTCGGCTCCGGGACATTCTTGCTCCATATGTTCCGAACGCTAAATGATGCCTGCTGCTGCCTTCGGCGACAATAGAACTTCTCCGTCATTGCAGTGCTCGCATGCCCCATGAGCACGCTCACCACTTCGATGCTCACTCCCTCGTCAAGGAGCATTTGGCCGAAGGTTCTCCGGCACTTGTGGAGGTCGAGCTTGACCACCTGAGCATCTTGACCTACGAACCGCACCATCCGAGTGATGCTGTTGGACGATAGCTTGCCATCGGCTTTGTCCCTGAGGGCAGGAAACAGGAACTCGTTATCCGGTCGCTTGACAAGCATCTCCTTTCTTTTCTGAAGATATTTTCTCAGGAATGGTTGGCACTCGGGTCTCAGGGGCGGGTCTCTGGTTTCCCCGTAGGAATCCTCGCCTTTGGGATGCTCGATGTGGTAATGTTCGTCCCCGCTCCTGAGGCAGAGGTCGTGGACCTTTCCTTCCTTCAGTTCCTTGTGCCTCGCTCCCGAGGCCAGACCGAGAACGACGATGGCGTAGGATTCCATCTTGTACCAGTTCGCGGGATCGACCCTTTCGGCACCTTGGATGATGAAGTTGAACTCCTCTCCGTTCAAGGGAGGATATCTTCCGGTCTTGATCGATTTGCGGAACTTGGCCGGGTACCGGTTCTTCAGGGACTCGATCGCCAAATTATTGGCGTTTTTCAAGAGGCCGTTCAGGGCGGTGACATCATGTTCGAAGTCCTTGCCCTTCTTCCCCCTCGCTATCAATGAGTCCACGAAAGCACCCACTTCATTCTCGGTCATCTTCTCCGGATTGGTCGTGCCAATCTTGCCGTCCGATTCCAGGAGCTGGAGATCGTGAAATATTCGCGTCAATCTTCTTCTCCTTTCTTTTATCGTCTCGTCGGCCAATCCACAGTTTCTAAGATATTTGTTGATCCAGGCTACGAAGGGATAGCGGCCCGTTGACCTCGCCCCCCTCTTTCTGCCCGGTCTGCCCTTCTTTCTGCTGACGGAGGAGCTGCTGCCGCTGCGACCGTGCGTAGCATTAGCGCCCTCGGAGCGGAGAGGGGGCTGCCGCTTCGTTAAGGTTTCGTCGTCCGAGCGACCCTTTCCGACCGCTCGACCCCCCCGCCCCGCTCCGCCTGGCATCCTCGCCTCCTCGTCAGCTTGACCTGCTGGATTGTCGTCGCCATTTCGGACGATTCTGATCTACGAAGGAGAAACAAGAAGACCTTGAAAAGTGATCAACGGTAGAAATGGCAGCGAAAAATTGCACAAACCTTAAAATATCAAATCCTCAGGCCAAAATAGGGCAAGAGGACGCCCTCGAAGCGGTCAAGCGCGAGATGTTCAGTATCTCTGGGATGCTGGTGGGAATAAAGCCCCTGGCAGCCAGGGACAGAAGGCGCCTCGTTGATGATTTGGACGCGACCACCAAGATCTTCATTCTTTCCAACGGATACTTGCGCACCTTGTGCAACAGTATAGGAAGAGGGCTTACAATCGAAGAATTGCAGCTCATCACCGGCGAGGGCAAAGCGGAGCTGAGATACGCATTCAAAAAGCAGATCGTCAAAGACTTAGTCAATATCACTAAAAATGAAGCTGATGGGGAGAAGTGGATCAACATCATCTTATTTCATGAAAAGGAGGAGAACGCCGTCGACGCGATCGACCTCAACGGCAAACAGATGCTCGTGCCCGTGAACAGCGTGAACAAACGCTCGAAGCCCAAGCGCTTCCAGCCGCTTTCGGGGCCATTGCCGGAGGTCATCAGGTTCCACAACGGCGCGTTCGACGATTTCAGGAGTAGCAGCCTTCTCGATGAAATAATCAAGGACCGCCTCGCTGCGATCGAACTCCTCAAGGTATACTGGAATGTGAATAATTTTTCACGATCCATCGCGTACAGCGACCAGGGACCAGAGATTGCCGAAAACTTTGGTAGATTCTTCCGCCAGACCTCCGAGAACATCACTCAATATGCTTTCAGATATCAGGTGCTGAATGATAAGACCAAACACAAGCGGCTCATCAAGTGTGCCCAGGATGTTGGGATCGTCGGCCAAAGATACTTCGAATTCTCCTCCGAGCTGGCCGATCCTGCGGCCAGGATGCAAGTGATGATTTTTTACGATCGATTACTGTCAGAGATTCAGTCGCGGATCGATATGCTGGAATCACTGGGGACCATAAGCGCCGACGATTTGAAGAGGATAGGCATGAAAGGCAACCTCTGGAGAAAAACGGGACCGATGGGGCATCGCTCAGCTTTAGGTCAGGTCAATCGTGCTAATTTTTGATGACGAATTTTCACCCGGTCCTTGACTTGCTTGTGGCCGATTGGTAGCTTGAAGAGGGGTATGCCTTCCTTTCGACGAATCACCCTATCCAACGAAGAGAGAAGCGCGTTCCCTCGCAGCCACGTATTCGCACATGGATTGAAAATATGAGGTGAGCATAGCATGGTCGAAAAACTGGTCGTATTGAGCTTAGAACGAGCGTATGACGAGCTTAACGTACGAGGCAAGCGTGAATATATCGAGCATAACGCGAGTTCAACTCGCTTATCTCATGCCCATACTCTCAGTTTACAAAGTACCCTTTGCCGGTCCGCATATTATCCCTATGGCCTAGCCTACAGGTTTGAACCCCTTCTAGGGGGCTCAGAGAAATGACCGCTCAAGACTCTGTTATGCTCAGATGCGACACTTGTGGTCACGAGTGGAAATCTCGG